>JAKAAT010000041.1 GCA_021802205.1 Thermoplasmata archaeon | reverse complement strand
TGAAAAAAAACAAGAAAATGTTCAATGAATGGTATGCGACTGGTCAAAAGAAGGTTGTTGTCAAAGTTGACAGTCTTCAGGAAATATATAAAATAAAGGAGGAATGCAAAATTTTGGGAGTTATCAGCGAAACAATTATGGACGCAGGTCTCACCCAGATTATTCCGGGAACGATTACATGTATAGGCATCGGTCCCGACGAAGATGATCTGCTTGACCAGATAACAGGGGATTATGCCTTGCTTTGATTCAGTGCCAGAGATCCATTCCATAGAAAAACATATATAACTTCCTGAAAATATCATACTGTGGAAAACCATGGCTCCTCTATTCTACCCCTTCATTACGGACATCCACCGGAGTACCTCTATAAGAGAATGGTAAAACTCGGTGGCATTGTTTCTGATATAATAATACAAAATTATGGAGACGATTTCTATCTCAACAGGCTTGCAGACCCGTTCTGGTTCCATTCACTATCACTGGCTATCGGCTTTGACTGGAATTCCAGCGGCACTACCACTGCAACACTGGGTGCCCTGAAGGAATATATAAACAGGGGTGATAGCATAAAAATACTGGGCGGTAAGGGCCGGCACATGGGAACATTAAAGCAGGAGTTTGATGCCCTTGAAAAGGACGGGAATATTGCCTCCGGTAAAATTGAAAGAATCAGAAAGGATGCAAAAGTGATAGGGGAAGTTGATGAAAAGCTCCTGCAGGACGGATTCAACCTCTATATGCAGTTCATAATAATGGATTACCATGGAAATTATACAATTATAAACCAGGGCATGAATTCAGAATCTAGACTTGCCAGAAGGTATCACTGGAAGAACAGTAACCGTGAGTTATACAACGATGCCAGAAATGGTATTTCAGGATTTGAGAACACGATAAATCTGGATTTATCCACTAGGAAGAGTGAGAAAAACAGGGCAGGAATTATAGATATTATAAAGGACAATCCCTTAAAATATAGCAGGCAGCGGTCACTTGATAATTTTATGGAGTCCGCACCAGTGCTGGATTTGAATTATAAAATTGACTGGAACAGAATGAGGGATTTATATGAATATAACCCTGGGACTTTTGAAGAACTCATTAATATTCCGGGGATCACAAAATCAACTATACGTACCCTCTCATACCTCTCAGAAATTATTTATGGAGGAGCACCATCCTTTTCAGACCCTGTAAAATACTCATTCTGTCTGGGAGGAAAGGATGGTGTGCCCAAGCCTGTAAATGTCCATGATTACGATAAGGCCATAGATTTTTACCGGGAAATTCTCCACGGAAATCAGTATTATGGAGAAATATCCCGGCGTCTGGCAAGAATGAGCCATAAAAAATCATTATGATAATTACTTCCATTTTCATAAAGATCGACATTCATGCAGAACTTCATCCACAGACTAAACTTTTGTATTTATCCTGAAAATAACCTCGATTTATAGTTATTTTTGAGAATTAAAACCTCCTTTATAGCTCTTGAACACTGGTCTATTGTTGTGAGAACCTTTCCAAACGATTTCTTTGAGAACCTGATCATGACGGAGAGGAAGGTATAGGCTTCGATGTTGATCTTCGCATGTATAAGCGATCATTCACCATCACAAACCTAGTACTCTCCTGAACCCAGACCCTTTGCATCTTTATGAAAGTTTTCTATTGACCAGCGGATGCTCCATGCCTTTATCATTTCTTCACCGGAAAGATAATCTGATACTATGAATTTCTTCCTTCTGTTCTCAGGGTTGTAGAAAACAATGCAAACGGCAATCTAAATTTACTTATTTTCGGCAAATGAATATTTAGCACCTGCTGTATGTCAATAAAGGGGATGATAGGTGCGTATTTAGCGGAGGATTGGCATATGATTATGGAATTGAGGAAAAACGGAATGAGCATTAGCGGGATAGCCAGAAACATGGGCATAAGCAGGAAAACCGTCAGGAAGTACCTTTCTGCTGTGAGAATATATGAGGAACTCAAAGAAAAAGGTTACCCGGGATCATACACAACAGTGAATGATTTATGCAGGAATCTGAGAAAACAGAGATTCATAATGGCTGATTACAGGTATGAAACAGAACCTGGGAAACAATCACAGATGGATTTTAGTGAATTCGGTTGCATTGACCTAGAAGGAAAAAAGAGATTATATTCATTTTCAATCATACTTGGCTATTCAGGGATGAGGTATGCAGAGTGTACAGCGGACATATAAAAAGAAAATGCGATTAAAATGCATATGGATATTTCATCGCAGATAGGATGTGTAATATTCCAGTACTGCAGCATCTGTACCCCACTGAAAAGGGATGGTCTCTGACAGTCCTGTTCACGGTACCGTCAATGCTCTTGCACTTAGATTCTAAATATTCCTCACCCCTGTAAAACGGGATGCCATTTAAACAATATGTGCAAACCCTACGATCACCAGCACAACCATCACAATTATGTAGATTCGCAGGAACCAAAAAGCCACTTTGACCCTCCTGGTGAATGCAACTTTTTCAACTGGTACCTTGCTATAGTCTTTCAGTCCCTGTGAAACCATGAATTCTTCGAGTTCCGTCTTGTTTTCTATTCTTATTTCTCTTCTTTTTTCAGACATCTATATCACCTTTATAATAGCCCCACAAGATGGTCAAACACTGAGGGAAGCGCTACTGATAATCCATAAAGGCTGTTCATCACTATCAGGAATCCAATTATTGAAAAGCCGATTACATTCTGCCATTTTTTATTAACCATATTACCCATTATCCCCTTGTCGTTTAGCAACAATAGAAGAAACAGCATAGCAGCGGGCATGAATATTGTAGCTATAACCTGTACCGTCAGGTTAAGATAACCAAGAGGTGCATTTGGAATAAGGGTTATTGATGCAGCACCTGCTAGAGCAACAAAAGAAGGAAGATAAAACATGATCCCTTCCCGTGCCCGTAGATTTATGCTTTTCTTCCATCCGAAGGCTTCGCTTATAGCCCATGAGGTACTGGCAGATATAGCAATTGCAGCTATGAAACCAGCTTCAATAAGACCCAATGCGAAGAGTTCCATGGGAAACGTTCCAACCCTTGCAGCAAATATCCGTAAAATACTACTAACTCCGAGAGTCCCCCTGGGATCCAGACCATATACTGTGGTTCCAGTTAGGATTATTATGGCTATAGCCACTATCACCATAACAGTGGATCCTATTAATGTGTCTCGTTGCCCGAATTTTATGTCATCCTTTGTCAATCCTTTATCCACGACGGAGGATTGTTGGAAGAACAGCATCCACGGTGCAATAGTGGTGCCGAGGTTAGCGAGAAGAACATAAATGAACAGTGAGCTTACACCACCACTTATCCTCCATGTTGCGAAACTGTCTAAGACAAGTCCCAGAGATGGATGTGGAAGGAAAAACAGTAGTGGAACAAATACCAGATTGAAAACAGCAATGAATAAGGAAACCCTCTCCCACGTATAGTACCTTAAGAAAATTTGTATCGCCACTACCATTAATACAAAGGCAATAGCGGATATAATTCGTGGAACACCAAATATGGCCATTCCTACAGTTATCCCTATAAATTCAGTTATAAAAGTAAGGAAATTGGCGATGACCAGGTCCCCCAGAGAAAATGATCCCCAGAATTTGCCATAACGCTTCCAGATAAGTTCCGCATGCCCTCTATGGGTAACAGCCCCCAATCGTACAGTCATTTCCTGAACAAAATACGCCACCGGGAGCATCAGGATCATAAAAGGAATAAAAAAACCGATTCCAAAAATGGCACCTGTTTGGGCATAGGTGATAACACCTCCAGCATCATTGTCCGCAATCATAACAAGTATACCTGGACCAAGCAACATGAAAAAAAGTTCTAATTTTGAAAGATGAGTTTGTTTTTGTCTATGTAACTCGATATGAAGTCTGTCTTCTGTCCTGTATTTGAGATCTACAGGCAAGGAATTTAGCTGTTTCTTTATATCTGCTTTTGACTGTTCCGTAACATGCTTTTCCCAGGAAGACATTTATAAAACCCCCATGTTTAATTTTAGACAGGAGTTGTACCTGTTGGTGCTCAATGTTTTGCACCATGCAAAAGCTGTAGTAAAAAGAAAAATCAATCTAAGATGACTAGCAAACAAAATCGGTGCGATCTTCATTGGAACAATGCGGGTGGCTACTAGGTGGTTCATCGCAATCCACCTCTTTATCCATATCCTTGTATGTCATAGTTGGGTAATTTCTATATAATATTAAAACCTTTTCCACCTCCCAGACTCTCCGTATGTCTGACCAAGAGTCATGACTCTAATTGCTAAATCCTGTAGCAACTGGAACTAATAATAACAATACTTTTGCAAAACGATATGAAAACACAAAGAATATAAGCCATTGTCCGATGTTTGACGGACATTGAATGACAACAAAGGGTTCTGTAGCTTCCATCACTAAAATTATCTGTGATTTTACAGATCAGATGACATTGGGCATGAAGAAGAGTGTGAGGAAACACTTCCGTGAATACATGCTTGGAATCATGATATCTCCTGAAATACGAAGGAAGAGTATATCCAATATGGCATCTCTTGTCTCTGAATATGATCAGAGCACACTGAACAGGTTGATTCATGCCGTGAACCAGGTGATCCTTGAGAAAAACTACATCACCTACCTTAATGCAGTAATAGGCAACCAGAGTGTGTAGTTCATAGGCGATGATACCGTTCCTGAACATCCTGGTGCACAGGTGATGGAGGATGTTGGATGGTTTCATGATCATGCATCAGGAAACAATGTACTGGCACATCAACCGGTGACAACAATGCTTCATGACCTTGAAACGGATGAATTCTATCCATTTCTTATCAGAATGTACAGGAAGAAGTCCATGTTTATCCATGAGGACATAGATAAATTCAGAACAAAACTTGAGATCATGACTGAACTATTTGAGATTGCATCCAATAATTTCAATATATCCGGAAAGACAGTTGATTCATGGTATTCCAGCAACAGGTTTCTGGGAGATCATTATGTGACAGAACTTAAGAGTAACAGGAAAGTCTCTCTTGTGGACATGGGAAAGATGACAAACGGAAACCATGAGATGTTTTACACTATGAACGAACTATTGGAAACCACCTTCGTCATGCATGAAAGGGATCTGGGCATACTCAGCGATTTCCCCCTTTATGCGAAAATGAAGGCATGGCTTTCCAATGGTGATGCTGTGAATCTGGTTCTACTGTACAACCCGGGAAACGGAAGAAAGAAGTTCCCTGCATTTGATTATGTTGAAGGTAACGATCTCATAACTGCATGGAATGCAGGATGGCCAATAGAATCATTTCATAACGATGCAAGGGATATGGGGCTTGGAGAGTACCAGGTTAGAGACAGTGAAGGGTCGCTTATACACGCGAGTATCACTGTGACTGTCTATACCCCCCTTTACACCATGATGAAAGCATCAAAGAGGATATTCGGAAAGGTTTTGAAGACCATAGGTGAGTGTTCAGGGGCAATAAAGGAGACCCTGTTTTTCAAAAAGAACTATAAATCGGGATTATTTTCATGATAAAAGTAAAAGTGTCGTAGCGTTAAAAACTACAGATCCTCTTCATTTTCAGTGGAATTGCAATAGTTCTGATCAACTATTGATTTTATATTGACATAGGTTGTGGAGGGCATTGCATTCCTTGGAGAATCGATCGGAATGTTTGTAGTATCTGATCTGGTCAATCATACCTGTGCTCATACTGTCTGCCCTCAACGTATCATCAACCACATCTTTTGGTATGTCATCGCAAACATCACATTCGACTATTCAAGTCCCGCTGGATACTCCAGCCTGATTCAAGCAATGTTTACATACGAATTTTGGTTTTTTGGGGCCGAAATAATAAATCCAATCACATATGGAATCATAAGTCCTATACTGATAATTGCCCGCCTGCATAATACAGGAATTAATATTGCGCACGATTGACAGAAGTTCACGAAGAGGCGTAGTCATTCTCCGCAGAGGCTGTTGTCAAGTTATGTGGTTTGATGCTTTCAGAACGAAAGCACCACGTATCCATTATTAACATAATGCGAAATCTGTTCTCCAGCCGGAAGCAAAACTACGCCGAGTTTCTTCAGCTGTTCTTCCATATTATACATTTTGGCGATCCCTATACATGCGGAATCTACGGCATTTGCCTTGATCAATTTATCAAAATGATCCTTGATCTGACCCTCAAGTTTAAGTATATAGCTTTCGCTTGCGCCGTAAAACAAAACCTTAACGTCTTCGTACCTGCTTTTTTCTATTGCTCTGGAAGCTGTAGCAATTCCAAGATCAGCTTTATCTTTATCCTTTTCTCCGCTTATTATGAGAAACAATACTTTTGCCATCCTGCCAACATTATGTTATACATATTAATGATTCCGGCTCTCCCAGATTCTCCGCATGTCTGACCAAGAGCCATGACCCTAATTGATAAATCAAGTTGCAATCAAAACTAACAGCAATATAAATGTGGCAGACATTTTAAAATAAGGGGAATTGATTCTGAGTTATGACAAACAAAACAATCCCCCATAGGGTGTCTCACATTTCATAATAAGTCCTGTAATTGTCGAACAAGCATATCCCGTTGATTATGGATATAGTGGATAATATAGTTTCGCCTGACAATAGAAGAAGAAAATATTCTGATAAACAGATTCTAAAGATTCTGATTTTACTCCAGATATTCAGTATATCCTACATGTCCTCAGGAATATTCCTGAGAAACCATTTGGAGTATATGGAGTTAATAGGAATAAAAGACATACCATCATTCCAGACACTTTCCAGGAGGATCCAGGGCATTTGATCTCCATGCCATGAACATGAGGCTCCAATCAATATATCCAGTTAATGAAATAGCAGCATTTGATTCCTTCATGGTGCATACATGCAAATATTCCACTGCAGAAAGGAGAAGGAAGTACATTAATTACAAGGATCTTTTATCAGGATGGTCAAAGACAGCAAAGGGATAGTCATATGGAAGGAAGTGCCATATGCCCATTGATGTTGATTCTCTTTTAATCAATGAATAGACTGTAACAAGGGGCAATATCCATTGGTTATGGTCATTATAAATTAAACACAATCAAAGAGACATATATAATCCACATCCTATACAAATATGTTGAATTGTTGTTGATAGTCCAATTTGTATTTAAGGTATTTTCAAGTTAAATATTGTAACTAATATAAAATTTAGAAATTTGTTTCTCAAAGACTATTCCATCTCTTTATTGTAAAATCTAATATAGATAAGAATTACACCTAATTATTCACTACCCAATATGTCAGAAATGTTATAAAATATGGGCTTATATTAGCATTATAATTATAGCATAGGGTCAATATATATCCTCTATGATCTGTTTAACAATCACTATCCAACATCAGCACATGAATTGATCGATTCTGTCAGGAATTACAGATATGTGCTTGCTGATTCAGCCTATGATATATCTGAAATATATGGCTATATATTTGATAATGCACATGCTCTGCCTGTGATTGATACCAATAAGAGAAGGGGAATTATAAATGATAGATTGACAGTAAACAGACGAATAGGAATAGAACTGAGAAGGGAATATTCATCAATGTATTCCAGGACATGGAAGATTGAACGAACCTTCTCCATATTCGAGGATATAATGGGTTCTGAGAATATATGGTATGTCAATAACAGGGATTATGATATTGCAATTGAACTCGAAGTAATTGTATGTAATTTAATGGTGATATCAAATATTGAACTCGGGGATAATAGGAGGGAAATAATGAAAATCGTCAGTTGCTAAAATGTGAGACACCCTATTAATTCTTCATTGGATTAAAATTTTGGATGAAATTAATTATGCAACATACTTTGTTTTCGGGAAAATGTTAATAATGTAAAAACCAATCCCAAAAGCATGGTTACAGTGTCGATAGATATTGGCGGGACATTCACTGATATTATAATAATAGATAAAGAAATACATTATTATAAGGTACCAACAACGCCGGCCAATCCTGAGCAGGCAGTTATGGAAGGACTAAGTAAATATCTTCATAAGGATATTGATGAATTTATACATGCCACAACGATCGCAACAAATTCTCTTCTGGGTCAGTACGGACTTGAACTCCCCAGAACTGCACTTATTACAACAAAAGGATTCAGAGACGTCATAGAAATTGGAAGACAGAATAGGCCAGAATTATACAATCTTGATTTCCACAGACCAAAAACCCTTATACCATCAAAACTCAGGTATGAAGCGGATGAACGCACAGACGTTAACGGCAATCTTGTCACGAAACTGGATACAGATAGCATGGAAAACGTTAAAAATTCACTTATAAAAAATAAGGTTAAATCTGTTGCAATATGCTTTTTGCACTCATATATGAATCCTGAAAATGAGGTTAATCTAAAAAATTACCTTTCAGAATATTTCGATAACATATCAATATCATACGGTGTATCACCGGAACCAAGGGAGTATGAAAGAACTTCCACTACAGTTGTAAATTCGGTTCTTATGCCGGTTGTATCAGGGTACCTCAAAAGGCTAAAATCTGTACTGGATAAATTCGGGTCTCCGGAGATTAATATGATGTCAAATGCAGGTGGACTCGTATCAGTGGATGAGGTAATTAAAAAACCTGTTAATATAATAGAATCAGGGCCCGCGGCAGGTGTAATAGCCGCCAGTGAATTTTCATCCATATTAGGCATCGATAAGGTGATCAGCTTTGATATGGGAGGAACAACCTCAAAGGCTGGAACTGTGATAAATCATAACGTGGAAATCACTGCGGAATATGAGGTCGGGGGTTCATCACACCACGGCAGAATAGTTAAGGGTTCTGGATACCCGGTCAGATTTCCATTTATTGATCTCTCCGAGGTATCCTCCGGGGGCGGCACTGTAATATGGAAGGATAAGACAGGTGCCCTGAATATAGGTCCCATGAGTGCAGGTTCAGAACCAGGACCTGTTGCATACAACCGGGGCGGGAAAGAGCCCACACTAACAGATTCTAATCTGGTAATGGGAATCATTAACGATAAAATGTCAGGGTCTGATAAAATATTGAGAAAGGACCTTGCACTTAAAGCCCTGGAAAAACTTGGAAATCCATATGAGGTTGCAGAATCAGCAATAAAGCTGGCAAACCTTGAAATGGCCAGGGCAATAAGGCTTGTTACAGTGGAAAGGGGGCTTGATCCTGCAGAATTCACTCTTTTCGGATTCGGTGGTGCAGGTCCACAGGTTGCAATGCCTGTTGCAGATGAACTCGGCATAAGGAATGTAATAATACCACCGGAACCCGGGGTATTCAGTGCGCTTGGATTGATGCTTGCCGATATAAAATACGAAGCAAGAATGTCATATCCTGAGGACCTTGAAGCTGGCTTTACAGGGCTGGAGCAGAAGCTGAAATATCAGGTAAATGATCCGGAATTCCTGAGATATGCAGATTGCAGGTATGTTGGCCAGGGTTCTGAACTCACAATTCCCGTGGAAGTACCAGACAGGGATAAAATAATAAAGGATTTTACCGATACGCATAACAGGACATTCGGGTTCACACTGGAAAGGCCTGTTGAAATCCTTACAATAAGGGTTTTTGCCATAAAAAAGAGGGTAAAACCAGACGTAAAATCAGGTAAAAATACTGAAAACAAACCATTTGAAAGAAATGTATACATAAGCGGAAGATGGGAAAGTGTGTATGTTTATCAGAGAGATGCCCTGCCAGTAGGGCAAAAAATCAACGGCCCTGCCGTAATAGAGGAGGATGGTTCGAGCACATTCGTGCCGCCTGGATGGAAGACATCACGTGGGGAAAATAATGAATTAAGGGCGGTGAGATTATGACTGACTGGGAAATAATAGGAAAGGCCACACAGTTTATAGCAGAGGAAATGGGAGTTGCACTGAAACGATCGGCAATTTCTCCCAATATAAGGGAGAGAATGGATCATAGCTGTGCCGTGCTGGATTCAGAAGGCAGGATTATTGCGCAGGCGGAACACATACCTGTTCATCTTGGTTCATTTAAAATCGGGTCCAGAAACATTATCAATTATATGAGAGAACATAACATAACATTGAAAAAAGATGAGATGCTCATAACAAATGATCCATATATATCCGGAACGCATCTCAACGATGTTACAATTATAGCACCTGTTTACCATGATGAAAAGATATTCTGCTATGTCATAAACAAGGCACATAATGTTGATGTTGGAGGACCAGTTTTCGGAAGTCTCAATCCTGATGCAAGGAATCTTTACCAGGAAGGGCTAATAATACCGCCTGTAATCATTACTGATGATATAATCAAAATGATCCTTGCAAATTTCAAGGATCCCGAAACTGCAAGAGGGGATCTGAACGCCCAGATATCTGCAAATAAGATGGGAATAAACAGGATAAATGAATTAAAATCAAAATACGGTGCGGATGAAATTCTTTCTTCCTGGAATTCACTCATAGATCATTCACGAGAATTGTCTCTAATGGCATTAAAATCATGGCAATCCGGGGAATATACTGCAGAGGATTACCTGGAAAAGGGCATTGAAAAGATAAATATAGATATAAAACTGAAGATCGATGAATATGGAGTCATAGCAGATTTCCAGGGCACACACAGTGAGATAGAATATCCTCTCAACGCAGTGGAGGGCGTAACATTTTCAGCAGTGGCATATGCCATAAGAAGTGCTATGCGCTATTCTATACCCACAAATGACGGATTCTACTCTATTATTACAATAAAGGCACCTTATGGGTCTCTGGTAAACCCCGAAAACAATTACCCAGTTTCTGGAGGAAATGTTGAAACCACACAGAGAATAGCGGATGTTACACTGAGGGCCTTGAGCGCGTTTCTGGATTATATACCGGCAGCCTCATCAGGAACAATGATGAATATAATGATGGGTGGCAAGATTGGGAATAAATACTGGTCCTATTACGAAACCATCGGTGGTGGAAATGGCGGGAGGTATGATTCCAATGGAGAATCCGGCATACATAGCAATATGACCAATACACTGAACACTCCAGTGGAGATTGCCGAAAAGGAATATCCATTTTTCTTCACAAGAAACAATCTGAGAAGGAACAGCTACGGCAAGGGAAAATACCACGGCGGTGAAGGAATAGTAAGATCATTCAGGGTAAGAAGCAGGACATATATATCTGTTATAGCAGACAGGTTCATAATCCCACCATGGGGTCTCAAGGGCGGATTTCCGGGGAAAACAGGCAAACTATATATAATCAGCAACGGTAAGAAAAAATCAATGCCGAGTAAGTTTTCAACTGTCCTGGAGGAAAATGACGAGGTTATAGTTGAAACTCCAGGGGGAGCGGCATACGGGGAAAAGCAATAATATACTATATTTTTATAATACCCGTCTTATATTATAACAATCAGGACTGTTTATTTTTCTGTTAATTTTATTCAGCATCTGATTTTATATATAAAGTAATAATCCTAATCTATGAAAATCATGTCCTGGAATGTTAATGGCTTGAGAGCTGCAATCAAGAATGGAATTATAGACATAATAAAAAAAGAAAATCCCGATATAGTACTTATGCAGGAGGTCAAGGTGGATAAAGTCAATATTCCAGAGGAAATTCACCATCTTGGATATAAAATATATATAAATTCTGCAGATAAGAAGGGTTACAGCGGCACAATGACTTTAACCAGAGACGAACCAGTAGCGTATACAGAGGGCATTGGTAATCCAGAATTCGATTCAGAGGGAAGGACACAGACACTGGAATATGAAAACTTTTACCTTATCAATTCATATTTTCCAAATTCCCAGCACGGACTGCCCAGACTGGATTTCAAGCTCAAATTCAACGAAGAGATTCTGGCATACATGGATCGGTTAAATAAAAAGAAACCCGTAATAATCACGGGGGATTTCAATGTTGCCCATGAAGAAATAGATATAGCAAGGCCAAAAGGGAATGAGATGAATCCAGGATTCACAGAGGAAGAGCGAAATTCAATGACGGAAATATTATCACACGGATATATTGATACATACAGATATTTCCATAAAGAACCCGGGCATTATTCATGGTGGTCATACAGGTTCAATGCCCGTGAAAAGAATATAGGGTGGCGTATAGATTATTTCGTTGTAAGTGATAATTTTATGAGTCATATTGAAGACTCAAAAATACTTGAAAATGTTACCGGTTCAGATCATGCGCCACTGGAGCTTTTAATAAAATAATAAATTATTTATCTACTATTGAATGCCGTTTTATTTTCTTCCATGCAAAGCCCTTGAATCTTTCCTGATCTTCTACCTTGCCTCTCTCATGGTAACCGTAGGCCTCCCAGTAGCCATCCTCATATTTTTCCATTATCCTGATCTCGGTTACCCATTTAGCGCTCTTCCATCCGTACAGAGAAGGTATGAATGGTCGTGCCGGGAATCCATGCTTAATTCCCAGGGGTTTATCATCTATTCTCAGGGCAAGTATGCTTTTTTCATCCACCGCATCATCAAAGGGAACTGGTGTATCATATCCGTCAGCACAAACAAACATTACCCATTCAGCCTCCTGTGAAGGCTCTGATTTCATTATAATATCACGTAATGATGGTCCTGTAAATTTTGCGTCCTTTATTGACCATTTGGTGACACAGTTAAAATCCGAAATATACTCGATTCCAGCCATTTTGTTCAGTTCACCGTATGTATACTCCGCCGGTTTCCCTACAAGTCCTGTGACCTTCAGTGACCATTTATTCTCATCTATGGAAGGACCATTCAATGCATCATAAATTATCCAGTTATTAACATAATACTGGCCTGGATTTTTTACCTCAACTTTGTCCATAGTGTAATTATATTCACCTAATATTTAACAATTTTTTAAAATAATTTTGACTTATATGGAGGATTATATATCCCCAGCACATGGAATGACAGCAGTTAGCGACTTCAGGTTATTTTCTCCAGGGAAAAAACTTCTCCTTAAAAGGTTAAAATATGAAGCTATGGGTCATAGACTATCAGTCACTAAGAGTTCCAGATTAAAACCGGTGAACCAGTATACAGTTTTCCATTAATACATGAATATACGTGGAACAGAACCACCAATAATTTATATGGTGTGATTAATTCAGTAATCATGATAATACTTTACCTGATTCTTCCAGTTGCTGTACTGGGTCTATCCATTCTAATAGCATCATTACACATGATTGCCCCCGATCACTGGACTCCGATTTTATCATATTCAATAAGCAAGAAGCTAAAGATCAGAAAAACCGGTTTTATCTCATTCAGCCTTGGTCTGATTCATGGAATATTTTCCGCCATACTTTCATTTGCAATAGCAATTATTGGCCTTTATTTTTTCCCTGAATTATATTTAAAAATATTTGCCGCGGCATTACTTATCTTTGTTGCACTCTATATAATCATGAATGCAAGGCATGAGGAAAAAGTAGAAAAAAACACGGAAATAGAGAGGTCAATATTACTAGTCAGCGTTATTCCTGATCCTGCAATTGTTCCCATTATACTAATTGCAGTTGTTTACGGCATGCATTTTGTTTACCTTACAATATCAATTTTTGTCATAGCATCTGCAGTGGCTCTCCTACTTGTAACTATTGCATTGAGCAAGGTTTTAATAAAGAAGCTCGCAACACTGACTCCGAAAAGAATTGATTACCTGGTTGCTGCCATACTGCTGGGAACGACAATTTTTGTATTACTTTGAAAACATAATTATATTTATCGTATTATGATATAGTATAATGTTAATTTCGGAGCTAACAATATACGGTTCTATAGTCCTTGCCATGATGATGGTATTTTATCTGCTTGAATCACGATCTCCCGCAT
>JAKAAT010000040.1 GCA_021802205.1 Thermoplasmata archaeon | reverse complement strand
CATTTATTTTCTCACCGTATGCAA
Source organism: Thermoplasmata archaeon (assembly GCA_021802205.1). Classification (GTDB taxonomy): domain Archaea; phylum Thermoplasmatota; class Thermoplasmata; order Thermoplasmatales; family Thermoplasmataceae; genus Ferroplasma. Next base: position 14,301 of record JAKAAT010000040.1, on the reverse strand, counting down.
TTTTTGCGGTACACAGGTTTTCATTCCCTGAAAGGCAGTATTTGCATTTACCACATGGTATATATATCAGGCTTGAAACCCGGTCGCCCACATGGAAATTCTGGACGTTTCTGCCCGTTTTAACAATTTTCCCGCCGATCTCATGCCCAGGTATTATGGGTAAGGAAACCCTCGGAAAAAATCCCTGCTGTGTAAGTATATCACGAAAACACACGCCTGTATAGGTCTGGTCCACTGTAACCTGATCATCCTCTGGTTCTGGCGTATCATAATCCCTGAATACAATATCAGAATTTAATTTATCTAGAAATCCGACTTCCATTCTTTAAAATATCTGATACATATTTAAGAATTATTAATATGAATAAAACAAAAAAATAAAGTTAATCAGCCTTTTTTGTCTCTTCAATTCTCCTTGATGTTCGTTCTTGAGATTTCATTTTGCCCTCAGCACGCATTGCATTTGCTTCCAGTGTTTTATCCTTGGTTTCAAAGGATAGCAGGTACAGTACGATTCCTCCTATGATAACCATGATTGTATCGTATATGAAGGAATAAAATAATCCGATAAACGCATACAGCGTTAGGGCGGGCAATGCCAGACCGAATTCAAATAGTTTTTCCCAGCCAACGGCCAGTCCCCTGGATTTTGTTGTTGATACTTCGGCAGCAGGTAAGTACTGCAGCGTTCCCACCAGACCGACATTTATGAAGAAGAATAATCCGAACATGGCTATTACCAGCGGTATAGTCATAGCATGGTATATATCTGCAACTATCAGCACAGCCAGAGGTATCGCCCCCAGTACAAATCCGAAAAGGCCCATTAAACGCCTGCCTATCCGGTCAACAACAATAAGTGTCAGTACAACACCAAATGTACCAACTATATCAATTATCAGTGTTCCCTCCTCTGCAAAGAACGCTGAGGCGCCCAATCCTTCAAGCACGGTACTTGCGTAAACACTTACAAGATTAACGGTTAATGCATAGGCTGCACCGATCCAGAATATATATGCAACTGTCTTTTTGTTTTTTGCGTTGAAAAATTCGTGTATATTTTCCATAATAGATTGTGGTTCATCAATTTTTATGGTTTCAGGATCTATATCTATGCCCTCCCTGTGGAGTTTTTTCAGTATTTTCGGTATAAGGTCCTTTCTTCCAGATGCTTTTGCCCATCTCAATGAGGCTGGCATGTCAAATCTCAAACCGAACAGGATTATTGCAGGAACAGCCGCTATAAGAAAATCATATCTCCATGCAAGTAGAACTCCAACATAATATGTAAATGCCATTCCTATTATAACAGTTGCAATTGTTCCAAACATGAAAAACAGTTTTTCAGTGGATAAAAGACCTCCTCTCTTCTTAGAGGGAGAGTACTCAGCTAAAAGAGGGACGGCAGCCGCATAATCCATTCCTATAAACACCCCCAGTGCAAGTCTTGTGAGGAAATATGTTATATATCCTGTAGAAACAGCGCTGAGAACGGCGAAAACGGCCATACCGATAGTATCGTACAGAAATATCTGCTTTCTGCCTATTGCATCCGATGCTATACCACCGAATATTGCACCACCTGCCACACCGACCCAGTAAGCTGCTGTTGCAGCAGCTACCAGAACTGCCGGAAGATGGAACAGTATTCCCACAGCTATAAGGGATATGGATGCGCCGAACTCGTTGAATGCGTCAGTAAATGGGCCCAGTGCAGCAGTCACAGCAAGCCTTCTCTGGAACTTCCCTACCTTTGCATTATCCAGAACAGAATACGTATCACTGTCTATCATAGATTTTATATTACGTAATTGTATTTATATTTAACTTATTTTTTATGATAATTTTTAAATATTAGAACATTTATAGACTGATATTTTTAGTAGTTTATAAAGATAATACTACAACCTTAATAGTAAATATATCCACTTTTAATATAGTAATATATAATATTAATTTACAGCACATTAGTCACGATAATATAAAGTTACAACTCTTTGTGGAAAACTATATAATTATTGATAATATCCAAGCGTATGGTAGTAGCAGTACTTGAGACAAATATGGGAACCATAGAAATCGAGCTATTTGATAAGGACATGCCCGTTACCACAGGCAACTTTAAAAAACTGGTTGAACAGGGTTTTTATAATAATACCATATTCCACAGGGTAATACCTGACTTTATGATTCAGGGTGGCGACCCAACTGGAACCGGCATGGGCGGTCCGGGATATAAAATCAAGGATGAATTTACGAAGAATAATAAAAACAGCAGGGGCACCATAGCAATGGCAAATGCTGGGCCTAACACTGGCGGTTCGCAGTTTTTCATAAACGTGGTTGACAATAATTATCTCGACAAAATGCACCCTGTTTTTGGAAAAGTTGTCAAGGGTATGGATGTTGCAGATAAGATCAGTAAGGCAAAAAGGGATAGAAACGATAAGCCCCTGGAAAAAATTGTAATAAAGAAGGCTTATATCAAATAACATTATTTTCCATAAAATTATCATAACAGATACCTGCAATTAATTTCTCATTTTCTCATTTTCTCAGTGTGTGCTAAAACTATTTTTCCGGAATTATTATTTTACTGTATGGGGTATTTCAAGGTAGTAAACAGAGAAAACATACATATAAATGAGGAAATAGAGAAATACGGTATCACCAGAGCTCTGATATCCGATGGGGTAAGAATTGACAGGGGAATTTTAAATTACAGCATAAAAATTCAGCGGATTTTAACTCCGTACCAGCTGGAGAGGATAATTATAGAAAATAGCATGGAAAGATATATTATAATAATTTCATCGTTTATATTTGACTCCTGGAGCATGAATGTAATAGATGACCTGCATACAGTTATTGATAAATCAGTATATAATGGCAGTACCGTAATACTGGAAATCATCGGCAAAGAAACAGTCAATGGAAATATTATGGTGTAATCTATGGGTAGAAACACACAGTCATCCCGTGAGTACGTAAAATCTATGGAGGAGGAAATACTTTCCATGCGCACCTATATGAAAATGGAGGATATTGAGACACTGAAAACGGTTCTTTCCATGGCAGAGAAGCACTCTAATAATATACGGGATAGAGATCAGTTTTTCATTGCCATTATTCTTGAACTTTATAAAAAGATAGAGAGAAATGGACAGGATAATAAACGCCACTGGTTCTGATAGTGTATATCTCTGGTACTATAGATCAGGGAAAATAGTTAAAAAATCATTCAATAACCGCACCTGGATATTTGTTTCCGGAGATGGTTATGATCTTAATTTGCTTGAAAAAAGCCTGGATGCAACAAATTATATTTACAGGTATACGCAAATGAACGATATTTATGGCCTGAATAACGGGATACAGATATACTTAAAACCATCCAAAATTCAGGACATTGTGGCCAGAATCGAGCAGGCATTCGGATACAGGCTCAGGATATACAATGCTGACATAAATGTTATTTTACGGTTCATGGCAACAAGAAATCTGGAGTTTTATGGATTGAAAGATTTGTATGAAGAGGATATGGATATAAACAGCGTGGAAATATGTCCTGTTGCAGTAAACGGAAAAATTAAATCTGTTATAATTAATGGAAAGGAGTATAACAATAATATATACATGGAGGTTTACAGGGCCATAGAAGACAATGATATTATCGTGTACAGGAATTATTCAGGGGAATTTATAACCCTGCTCCATGAAATGAAAAGATATGGCTATATAATCAGCGCTAGATTTGGCCGTGAGAAATCCTTTGACTCCTATGGCAGGCATTCGTATATGCCGGGAACAATAAAAATTAAAAATAGAATATGTATAGATGTAGATTCTTTTATTTACAGAGAATCTGGCCTTTCTGGAATATTTGAGCTTTCCAGGATATCATTAATGCCGGCTGAAATAGTTTCTTCAATAACACCGGGAACCGTGGTATCGGCAGTTGAAATTAAGGAAGCATTGAAAAGAAAAATACTGGTTCCGTTCAGGAAAGATGATTATGAAATACCAAAAACGCCCTATGAATTTTTCAGCGCTGATACAGGTGGCATTGTTTTTAATCCTGAGCCGGGAGTGTATGAAAATGTGTATGAAATAGATTTTTCATCAATGTACCCGGGCATAATAGTTAATTACAGTGTATCACCTGAACATATTTCCGGACAAAAAACATCATTTCTTTCGTCTTTTTTGCGCGATTTACTGGAAAGGAGATTATTTTACAAGGCCTTAAGTGACAGATCTGATGTGTATTCAAAAAGGAATAAGGCATTAAAAACACTTCTGCTCAACTCCTTCGGATATACCGGTTACAAAAATGCCAAATTCGGCAGGATAGATGTACATGAGAAAATCACATATATTGGAAGGGAAATAATAGAAAAATCAATGAGAATAGCAGAGAAAAATAATTTCAGGGTTTTACATGGTGTTGTGGATTCCCTATGGCTGTCCGGCAATGGTAGTATAAAAAGAATTATAGATGAAATTTTTGAAAAAACGCAGATACCAATTGTGGTGGACTCCCATTATAAATGGATTGCGTTCATGCCACAGAATAACGGGATAGGGTCTGCAAACAGATACATAGGGCTCCGGACTGACAATACATTCAAGATCAGGGGAATAGAAATACGCAGAAGGGATTCTCCTGAGCTGGTAAAAAAATTCCAGGAAGATGCCCTTAATATTTTAAAATGTGAATTCAATCAGCTGCATGAGAAATCCGGGGACCTTGATAAACTAAAAAGAAAGTATATGAAAATGGATGGTTTTGACATGGATGATTTCAGGATACAGTTTGGCATAAACAGGCATATTGAGGAATACAGGGTAAAGAATATTACATATTACCTCATGAAAAATACCGGATATGATCAGGAATTATATCCTGGCATGTCAGTGTCAGGGATTATAATGGATAAAACCCATAATATTATACTGGGCAGCACAGAATTTTTTGACAGGAAATACTATTCCAGGCTTCTTGAAAGGGCACTCAAACCCTTTGATTTTATTGTTTCAAATTCTTGCAATAATATCCCTTATTTTAATTGAAAGAATAGATACGGGTACGTCATTTATTGATATGTGCTTTGAAACACTGGAACGATTGCCCCGGCTTTGCAGTGAAGATGATATAATATCCAGGCTTTCCAGTTTCCTGATTACTCTATATATTTCCGGCCTGTTTAAAGTCATACCGTATGATTCACCTGTTAACTTTACCTGATTTTCCACTGCATGCATATCCACTGAAAGTTTATCCCCTAGAAGACTGCAGATAGATAGCAGGACAAGAAGTTCCTTTTTATCAAGAAGTGATAATTTACTTTCTGTTATATATGGATTTATGAGAGATACCGCAGATCGTACATCATCATTTTCTATGGATCCTGATAAACGATATTCTGCCATATACGCTGCCTTCTGCAGAAGCTCTATGGCAAATCTGGCACTGCCCACAGGAGCTGATATGTCTGAAATGTATTTTAATATGGAATCGTTATATGTTCCATTTTCAAGTGATAATGCTGCTCTTTCCGATATAATTTTATATATTTCCGTACCACTGTATTTATTAAATTTCAGCTCAACTATGGTTCCATATTTTCTTTCCATATAACTGAATGGATTTTCCATGGATATTAATATGGTGCTAAGTGATGTGCCGTAAATTTCCGGTGCACGGAGCAAATTATATAATCCGTCTGTATCACTTTTCAATAGACTTGTTCCCTCGTCTATTACAAGTACAGTATTTCCACGGAATGATATTATTGAATTTAGGATTGAAAATATATCAGGAAATGACAGTCCACGGTATGATACTGGTCTTCCTAGCCTTGATAAAAGGTGCTCGAGCAGTGCTTTGATATTTTTGAATGAAAGTGCATTTTCATATATGATAGATTTATTGTCACGCATAAGGAATTTTACTGTTGACGTTTTTCCTGTCCCCGAAGCGCCGTGTATTATTATATTGTTTGATATTCCACTGCTGGATGGATTTAAAATAGATGACTGTATGGCTGCAATCTTATCATCCCTGAAAAATAGTTTTTCTGGGACATATGATGTGTCCAGGGGTGCAGGATTTACAACAATCATGATAAATGAATTTTAAACCGGTTATAAATTTTCCTGTTATATGCTGATTTGTGAAAAATGATATAAATTATGCCTTCTGAACAAGGCCTTTTATCCTGTTAATAACATAATTTTTGTCCATGCTGGCGAGAAAATATCCCAGCCTCGGGCCCTTGTCTTTATCGATGAAAACCCTGTAAAAAAGCGTAAATATATCCTTGGGCGCAGCATTTCTTTCACCGATTATACTGTAAATCAATGCATGAATAGATTCGGATGTCCATTCTGAATTGTTTATCTTATCAAGAAACTCCTGCAGTATTGATTTTTGTGACTCTGTAAGCAGAAAATCCTTATCTGTAAGTGAGAATTTAATGTTTTCAGGTGCATATTTTGATAACCAGTATTTTGCTATTGTAATTTCGCTTTTAAGATAGTCGTCTATTTCATCCTTATCATAACCGCTTCTCTTCAATGCTGATAGCAGGCTGGAGTCATTATTATAAATCTGTACCAGTGTTACAATATGCCTGAAATTTATTTTTTCAGGTGCGTCTATAATTTTTATTCTGGACATTTCGTAAATCCGCTTAAAATTCTCATTGTTTGATTCGTCAAGTCCAAAGTAAGCACGCTCCATTTTCTCGTAATCATCTATGAGATTCAGTAATCCCATTCCTGGATCAAAATCGATATGCCTACCTGGATCGTTCTTTGCTATGAGAAATCTCAATATCTCCGGCGGTGCAAAGGTTGTTACTTCAGATGCGGTTATTGCAACGCCCGTGGATGAATGCATTACCCCAACACCTTTCAGAAGTATCCTTTCGTACATGAGTGGAACTGGCGGAGTTATTTTATATATTTTTGCAGCTATTTCTTTTCCAGTATCGTATGATCCACCTGCAGCGGCATGATCCTTTCCAAAGGGTTCTACAGTAACCCCAAGGGCAAACCATTTTGCCGGCCACTCAACACGCCATGGCATCTTTCCATCGTCTTTCCTTATATCTGCTCGGTCCTCATTGCCGCATGCTTTGCATTTATAATATACATAAGGCTCTTCATACCTTATAACAGTTGAAGAATTAATTTTTCCACATTTAGAGCACCTTGGCTCATAGGGGTACCAGTTATCATCAAGGTCATAGCCCGCAATATCGTGCAGTATGCCTGCTATTTCCTTTCTATTATTCATTGCTATATTTATTGCCTCTGCGAGTTTTCCATCCCTGTAAAGACCGGTAGTGCTGATAACCTCAACATTGACATTTATTTTTGTAAGTGTCTCCAGAAAGGGTTTTAAAAAGTAATCTGAATATTTTCCATTGCCATCCGGTGCCGGTATATAGCTGAGAGGCATTCCTACATACTGTGAATAACTGCTGTCAAGGAATGGATATACCTTTCTCAGTGGGTCAAGATCATCGCAGAGGTAAATAAACCTTGTTTCCAATTTTTTGTCCTGCAATGCCCTGTTTATTATATCTCCTGTAAGTATTTCACGCATGTTGCCTACATGGATTGGCCCTGAGGGGGAAATTCCTGTAGATACTGTCTGTTTTCCCTCAAGATTTTCAACCAAGGCATCTGCCCAGTACATTATTATCCCACCGTCGTAGCCCTTATAAGGGATCTGACCCGGACACCGTTAATTTCATCAGTGGTTAATTTGGATACAAGTACAATGCATAATGATACTTCCCCACCCTTATTTCTTACATCATCTATTGTACGCTTCATGGTTTCACCGGTGCTTATTACATCATCTACAATTACAACTTTCTTTCCATTTACACCGGCAAAGTTACTGCTGAAAAGCCCCTCCTTCCCTGATGGGTGTGGTCTGTATACTATCAATTCCCTGTCTAAGAGATCAGACATCATTGTAGCATAGGGTATTCCATTTATTGTAATTCCCATTATAGATGTTATTTCATCATCAGGCACCTCTTCAGTAACTATATCTGCCATTACCTCAGCTATTTTTTCAATTCTGTTTCCGAAAACCCCGATGCTCCTCCATCCGATTTTTGTATCAGATATCCTGCTACCCTTAAGATCCTTGCTTAAAAGCCAGGTTATAGTATTAACCGAAAGATGTAATTCAGTAGATATTTCCTTATCCGACATTCCTTTATTCTTCAATTCCATTGCCCTGCTGTATAATTCTTCAAGACTTTTCATAATTTTACCTCTTTAATACCATCTCTAATTCTGGCTGCTACAATTTCAAGGTTATCAATGCTTGCAGTTTCTCTTTCCCAGTTTATTTTTTTTCTGTAGTATCTGGGTATAATATGTACATGGTAATGCATCACGACCTGGTTTGCCACACGGCCATTGTTCTGGCCTATGTTCAGGCCATCTGTTTTCAGTGTTTCCTTTATTGCTATTGCTATGCGCTTTACTACAAGCTGTAGTTCCAGATATATTTCCTTATCAATATCAAATATATTCTCATAATGGTTTCTTGGTATTACAAGCACGTGACCTTCCTCAATAGGTGCATTGTCCATGAAAGCCAGTATATTTGAACTTCTGTAGACAAACGCGGCGTTTCCATTCGCAACGATTTCCCGGCAGAAAATGCAAGTTTCATCATACATTTAAAGTATATCATATACAGTATAAAAAATATTTCCGTCTATAAAATATATGGATGTATAATAAAGAAAAACACTCAAACCTATAATATTCCATCTGAATAAATAATTGAGGATAGAATATATTAAATTCGTATCTTTTATTTCGTTTTTATAACTCATAAATATTCAATAAGCCGTAATGATAATAATCATGGTTATAATTAAATATATAATATCTATCAATATAAACAATAATGAAAGATATAAAGGTTATCGGTAGCGTGAACATTGATATCATAATGTCATCTCAGAGACTACCATCCACAGGCGAAACTGTGAAAGCGGATAAATATTACCTGTACCCGGGTGGAAAAGGAGCGAATCAGGCAGTAGCCGTGGCCCGTACTGGTGTAAGGCCAGAATTTCTGGGAAAACTTGGTAATGATTATTTTGCCGAAATAATAATTAATTATTTAAAAAGGGAGAATATAGAACTTTCAATAAAATATGGATATGATACTGGAATTGCAATGATAAATGTTGAATCTTCCGGGAGAAACATGATTACAGTGTATCCGGGTTCAAACGGTAATGTATCCATTGATGACTTTCCGGGTGTTAAAATAAAGGATTCTATAGTACTGTTTCAGCAGGAAATACCGCTTAAAACTATAAGGGATTTTATGGAAATGTTAAAGGAGAGTAAAAATATAATTATTACAGATCCGAGTCCATATAATGATGATATATATGTACTTCAAAATTCGGACATACTGACACCAAATCAATCAGAGGCGCAGTTGCTGGCTGGATGTGAGATAAAATCTATTGATGACGCGAGAAAGGCATCAATAAGGATAAGAGAGAAGTATAAAAATAATGTAATAATAAAGCTCGGATCAAAGGGATCACTGATTAATTACAATGGAGAAATTAAGTATTTCAAGGCTTATAGTGTAAATGCAGTGGATACAACAGGTGCTGGGGATTGCTTCAACGGTGCTTTTGCGTCCGAGTTCCTCAGAACAGAAAATCCCGATAAAAGCATGGAATTTGCAAACATAGCCGCAGCACTGGCGACAACAGAATACGGTGCATTTCCATCATTCCCGTATAGAAATCAGATAATTTCGATACTTGGAGACAATTAAGTTATCCGGGTAATATTATATATTAATATAAAATACGAGATTATGACAGGAACAATTAAAATGAATGACCCACCACCAAGGCCTTCCCTGCAACCAGGAAAATCTTTAAAATATAATGTAAAACATACTATAATGGTTATGAGCGGCAAGGGTGGTGTCGGCAAATCCACAGTTGCAACCAATCTTGCTGTTACACTTGCACAGAAGCAGTTTAAGGTAGGACTTCTGGATGCGGATATAAATGGCCCTGATGATCCTAAGATGCTGGGGGTTGAAGAAGAAAAAGCATTTGGCAATGAGGAGGGAAAAATAGAGCCAGCAAAAACAAAATATGGTGTTGATGTAATTTCCATGGAAATGGCGTTACCAGCACATGATACACCTGTAATCTGGAGAGGTGCTATAAGACACAAGGCTGTACAGCAGTTTCTGGAAGATACTTCATGGGGAGATAAGGATATGCTGGTCATAGACCTTCCCCCGGGAACAGGTGATGAGCCCCTCAGCATCTGCCAGCTGGTTCCTGATGCCGATGGGATAGTAATAGTTATAACTCCACAAGATGTTGCTCTTCTGGATGCAAAAAAAGCCATAAATTTTGCCAAAAAGGTCAATATGCACGTTCTTGGAATTATAGAGAATATGAGCGGTTTTATATGCCCTCACTGTGGTCAGGAAACCGATATATTCAAAAAGGGTGGAACAGAGCAGATAGCAAAGGAATATGGTATTCCCTATTTAGGGAATATACCAATCATGCCAGAAATAGTTCAGGATTCTGATTCTGGAATTCCTGCTGTTTCCAACAATGATTATATCAAAAAGTTCTTTGATACCGTTGCAGATAATTTGATAAATAACCTAAAAAAATAAAGAAATTTTATGGTTACCATTATACCATTTCTGTATTCAGAGTAAGAATGTTATTTGATGTAGGAAATATTTTCATTCTTTAAAATTAATTTGACTATTAGTATCCTGAATTCTCAGTGCCATAATAATGGAAACCATACTCATTCTTTTATAAGTGGCGCAATATTTTCAATACAGGGATAATATCAGCTTGTTATGTATTTATGGCAATGAAATTACTATTTGTATAATGTTAATCATGAACAATGAAAGGATTGAATTAATAGACAAATTTTTTATCTACAAAGTGTAACTGATTAGTAAAACAAAAATTTAAATTAATGTATATAATATACGTCAGCGCATGTTAAATCTTATTTCCTATGTTGTTGCTAGAAAGATTATATATAACTATAAAAATTTAATATTTATATATCCACAGGTCATTATTTCAGTAATAATTTCATTATTTTTATTTTCCCTCATATTAAAAAAATATCCACGATATAAATTATTTTTTTCAACTAAATACTTGCAACACCGAAGTTACTCTATATTTGTAACCGCCGTTGATTATAACGCAAATCAATGCAAATGTTACATATTGAATAGGGGTATGAATTATTCAATATTCGATATTAATCAATCCACAGAGCTTTTAAAAGAATATGAAAAATTGTATGAGACAAAATTCTTATTATATAAAAATTACCGTATAATGCTGGGCAAATCGAAATTATACCATAAAATGTATAGAGATATAACTATAACCTTATACGCTATATTGATATTAATAACAACAGGGATAATGGTACTAATATTGCTATCAAAACCCATTTACATATACTTTTTGATTCCTCATTTTCAAACATGGATCGATGATGGAATAGGTTATTTGCTTACTGTCATATTTCCACTGGAGATTATATCTCTTGTATACTTAATCAAAAAAGAACTATTAATATGGATTCTAATTTCAATAATGACAATTGTGATAATCCCGCTGATATTAAAATTACCAAGTGCACCGCACATATATTCAAGTTTTTACACTGTTTATGTATATATAGCTATATTATTGATAATAAACACATTGCTGTTCAAAATAATAGGAAACAAACATATGATGAAGATATCTTATATCTCTACCATGGCAACATACTTTACTTTATATTTTATAATAATCTTTAATCTAATTAAATTTATATATTATTAACCTTAACTCAGCCCTTTATACGTAATATGTCCATGTCTATTTTCATATCGGAAACAATCTCCTTTGCCTTCCTGGGTATCTCGCCCATGATCTCACCATTCTCCATCCTGTATATTTTAATCCTTGAGAGTATAAGCAGAATATCCCTTACACTGTACCTTCCATTGATCATACTCAATACCTGGAAGTGCAGGTAAAGTGACAGGAGATTCAAAAACATGTATGTGAACATCATATGGTCGTCCCTCAGATATGATCTGTCCACTTCCAGATCATTCTTGTATACATTGAATGCGTATTCAACATATTCACGCTGCTTGTACAGCCTGTATATCCTCTCAGGTTCATCATTGAGGTCTGATAATAAATATAACTTGCCGAAGTTTATTTCATTATCATCATACTGCTTCCTGCTCCTCTTGTTCTTTTCAATCCTTAAAAGGAAGTCCTTTTCCTCTTCACTCTTCAGAACAGGATCCTCAAATGTATAAACATCATTCTCTTTTTTCCAGTACTTCACCGGTTTGCCATCGTAGAGGAAAACATTCATGAAATAATCATTATTCGGTACCAGTGATGAGTTCCTCCTCAATGGTATTATGTAGCTCAGATGCTTCTTTCTCAATCTACTGATATTGTCAGAAGAGAAGAATCCTTTATCGGCAACAATAACGCATTTATCTATTCCCGCCATGTCAATGGTCTCTGACATTGCTGAAACATCCCTCACTGAACCGGGAATAATCCTTACAAATGTTGGCATGGTTCTTGTGGATGAGAACAGCATCATAATATTGATCTGCGGTAGATGTATATCCCTTGAGTTATAGCCATTCTCCAGGAATGATATATTCTCTGATCTTGAGAATATTGCAGTTGAATCCATAAGAACATATTCTCCCTTCTCAGTCAATCTCCTCATTACCCTTACACTCTGATCCTCAGGAAGCGATGAAAGCATCCTTGACAGTGAATCAGGTGACATTGATTCATCCATTATCCTGCAGAGGTATGTCTTCTCATATAAGTAGTGTAAGGATTTCATGGGCAGCGGCTGTATATCCCTGAGTATTGCATATGATATTATCCTCTCCCACATGGTTGGATATATCTCCTTTAAAATCGGTATAATGGTTTTACTGGCTATTCCATATAATAGTGCTATATTACCGTACTCATAGTCAGATCTAACCAGTCCCATTGACCTTGTTTTAACTATTCCATCATGTGTTACAACACCTAAGTACTTTCCTGTTACCTTGTCCGCCCTCTTCTTCTCCTTATTCCATTTACTGCTCATCTCATATGCATAGTAATTGTTTCCTGAAACCCTTATCTCAACACCCTTTGTCTTGTATTTCCTCACCCAGTCAGGTATAGCACTCATATTACATAGTATACGTAATATGTATAAATATCTTTTGTAATCAGGTTAAAATGCCATAGAATAAAGGGTTAGAAGAACATAAAAACGGAGAATATGGAGTTCCTATTACACAAAAAAGACGGAGTTAAGGTTATTAATTATTGTTGTATGGAAGTATGATTAAACATAATGTTATAACTATTACATTATAATCTCTTCAGTACTAAAATTTTATAATTACTGGATATTTCCGGTACATTTATTGTACACACTGGTTTAAATAAATCGGCCATTCTGGACAATTCGTACTGTACTGCATTGCCATCATTGTGAAAAAATAAATCTCCTGTAATAAAGTATTCCGGAATATAATTGTATATTTTTCTGTATGCATTGAATCTTCTATCACCCATATTATGGAAAACAAGATTGGAAATAACTAGATCAAATATGCCTGTATAATCAAAAATATCTGCTTCTATGATAGTGCATCTATCAGTAATACCCAGTGTAACTAGATTTTTCAGAGATTTGGACAGAGATGAATCAACAAGACTGCCTGAGAAATTATCTATACCAGTAATATTTGCATTGATATAAAAATCTGCTGCTATCTTAATAGTAAATCCTAGACCGGAACCAACATCCAGTATATTTATCTTTGAGTCTCTAGAAATAGGTATATAATTAAAGGCTTCGTGAAATTTTTTGTATATTATTGAGCGTAATTTTTCCGATTCCACAGTTGTTGAATGGTGATATGTTCCAAAATCAATGTCCATATAGTGAAAACCGGAAATAATATTTAACATTAATCAAATAAAATAAAATTTAAAATAATACCAATGAAATGGCAATACCGGATAATAGATTTATAGATTGCAATTTTCAACCAATTAGTAGTCGTGGACTTAATACCTCGCAAAAGCTTGATACTTATATCCCGACTCTATCAACCTCTTCTTTTAAGAGTGGTTTCAAACAATGTCTATTTTCAGGGGCGACTTCAAGCTTAGATGCTTT
>JAKAAT010000039.1 GCA_021802205.1 Thermoplasmata archaeon | reverse complement strand
GAGTGGCAGTGCCTCCTGGCATTCAATGAAGAATGATTACCTGTACCATCCAGATCATGTAATCATTGAGAATGATCAGCGACTGCAAGAAAGAAATGCATAGCAATGCATAATATTTCAGGAACGGTAAATGAATTGCTCCGTGTCATGGAACTATCTGACCAGGCCCCGAAGTATCCTGGAGAACTCAGTGGAGGACAACAGCAGAGGGTTGCACTGGCAAGGGCTATTATCAAAATGCCGAAGATACTATTGCTGGATGAACCGCTGAGTAATTTAGATACCAGGGTCAGAATTGATTTGCGTGACTATCTCAAAAAAATACAGAAAGAGTTTAATCTTACAGCAATACACGTTACCCATGATCCTATTGAGGCCATGGCCCTGGGGGATGAGGTTATAGTACTGCACCACGGAAAACTTGTTCAGAAATCAACTCCTAAAGAGCTTTATAACAAACCTAACGATATATTCTGTGCAAGGCTGCTCGGTGCTGTAAATTTAATACCGAGAGAAATTTTGAACCTTAATAAAAATTTAGATTACGAAATATGTGAAATAAGACCCGAAGATGTCAAAATAGATGATTCAGGAAGTCTAGAGGGCAAAATAACATCTGTTCAATTCCTCGGATCAGAAATTATGTATTACGTGGACATCGGCAATTTCAGTGTTAAAGTGAAGGGAGACAAATATGAGGAGAAGTACGGTGAGGGTAATACCGTAAAGCTTTTATTTAACAATGATGCAATGAATTTCTATAAATCCTGGGAAAGGATCACACCGATATCCATATCACAATAATTTATTTTATATATTTATATTTTGAATAGTAAAAACAGAAAGGATAGTTATTCCATTTATAGGATATTATCAAATGTGGACTGGTCAATCTCCCCGTGAAAAATTTCTTTATCTATTCTTCAATATACATATTTACGCACTTGTAATAGCAAGCATTCTGCAGATAGGAACCAGGACCGGGCACATTCATTGAACTATAATTATGAAAGTATTTATTTTACATTAGAATATAATGTTATAAATGGATAAACTGAAAGTTATTAGGAATACATATTTTACCTATTCCATACTTATTATAATATTCATAACTTTCATGGTCAGGGCATCAAACAATATGATGATGACAACTATTTCACTGTTTTCCAAATATGATCTTCATTTCGATCAGGTACAGGTGGGACTTACCGAATCACTGATGGCTCTGGCTACATTCATAACTACTGGCCTCATCAATTCAAGGTTGGGCACTGTACCACGACGCTTCCTTTTTATTGGATCAAATATTGCTTTTACTGTTGTTCTTGCTTTCATGCAGTTTTCTAATTTTATAACGGTTTGGATCTTCATAGCCGTTGCCGGACTTGCATTCGGTGCAATCATGCCCAATATAATTACCTCTGCCGGTTTAATCGATGACAAGAAGTCAAGAGAAAAAGTTCTAGGCTTGTATACACTGGCGCTCAGCGTCAGCCTGATTGCAGGACCCGCTTTTGAATCCTATATACTTAAATTCGAGCCGTTGAGATATATATTTCTCTTCTTTGTTCCATTTGGAATAGTGGCATCTGTACTTTCACCTTTCATGAGATTCCCGGATGGCAAATCAGAGGTTAAAAAGAAAAAAATCGAGGTGCTCAGGGAACCGGGATTCCGGGTAGCAGTGTATGCAATTCTGGCATACAACGTTATTTTTGCACTGCTCATAACCTTCGGGGGTATATATGCAAAGAGTGTACTCAAGTTGAGTTTATCGGATGTGTCCCTTCTGTTTACAGGATTTTTTATCGTTTCGTTTTCATCACGGCTTTTCATTTCATGGAGAGCGCCGGAGAATCTGTGGCACTATCTTGGCACTGCAATTATTATTACACTTACCGGAATTATATTCCTGTTTTTCGGCGTCAATTATGTAATATATATAATTGCCTACCTTCTGCTGGGAATACCCCATGGTGTAACTTATCCATTGTCAATAGTATCCATAAGCAGAACATTTGACATGTCTTACAGGAATATGGCAAACAGCTATTTCTTTTCCATTATGATGGCAATAGGAATTATAACACCAACTGCCGGTGGTATAATAGAAGACCTCATCGGATTCAGGTATATGTTCCTTGCACTGTTTCCGGTAATACTGTTTCTTCTATTTGCATCAAATTCCAATATGAAAAAAAGTATGGCTAAAACACCTGATTCGACATAAATTATTTCGGCTCAAGTGCTTCCTCCTCAATGGACATTCTGGCTGCTTTCCTTACCTTATCAGGATGCACTTTATATTCTATAAATGTCATAAGTCCTGCAATTGGAATCCATGCAATGCCTATATACACTGCTACGTTTTCGGGATATTTTTCCGGGGATATTACTGTACCAACCATTATAATCACAAGAATTAATATTCCGATCACCGGTATGATTATATGTTCCATGATCTTTAATTTCCCGATACGTTTCATCATAAAAGGCAATGATATTGAGGCAACTATGTGTTCTGTATATGCGGCATATGCATTGATTAAAAGCATTATCAGACCGCCCTGAACTGGTCCGAACAGTACTCCGAAAATAACAGCTATAACAAATGACATTATAAATATTGTAAGTGCGGCATTCGACGGAGTTCTGTATTTCTTGTGAATCTTTGCTATGCTGGCTGGCAGGAATAATATACCGTCCCGGGCAAAACTGTAAAATATTCTAGAATCCGCATTGCTAACTGAAATATTGTAACCCATGAAACTGTTTATAGTAACCAGTATCAATAGTATATATATTACTGGATTCAACCTGCTGAATAATATAACCCCTGGATCATGATTTCCTGCAAATGAGGACATGGCTGAAGGACCCCAGCCAATGGTAAACGCATATGAAACAATTATCAGTGTAATACCGGAAAGTATTACCGTGCCTATGAGTGCTTTTTTGATAGTCCTCTGAGGTGATACAGCTTCCTCTCCCATGGCAGTTATTGACACAGTTGTACCAAAGTAAAGTATCATGGAATAAATCATGGCAAAAAGCAGCTGGGATATTCCTGATACGTATTTTGTTCCGAATACTGTTAGTGTGTTCAGCTTCCCAGCATTAAAGATGATCAGCGCAGATCCTATCAGGAGCACGGCAACTTCAATTATTCCACCCGCTATCTGGTAATCTGTGGAAATTTTCATTCCCCTGTGTGTGAATATAAATGATATTAATGCTGCAAAAAACGCAACTGGCAGCCAGAAAATTATTCCCTTGTATGTGGGATCGATCAGGGTAATGAATGCAGCAAGGCCAAGGAATCCGAAACTACCATAACCAATTAACCCGTAAAATGCCATATTCCATGCCTGAAATGTGCCAGCTATACCGCCGAGGCCTTTTCCTGCAAATGTATAGTAGGACCCAGCAGAATTGACATGTTTTGAAAATTGATAGCCAGTATTCATTATAAATAAATAGGCAAAAATACCCAGTACGAGTGCCAGTGGAGTTGCACCCAGTGCGTATTCTACTACTCCGGTTAATAAATATGCAGCATCTGCAGCCACAGAAAGCGTCCCCATTGCCTGCCACACTAATCGGAATCCTCCCAGAGAGTTACGCTTCAGCTGTTCATTTTCAATCATATGAGTTCAATAGTTATTTATATTTAAAATTTTATAATATTACAAGTAAATTGTAGAATTAATGTTATAAAAATTTACAAATTATACAAAAATTTTTAGTTTAATATTGTTGATTGGACATTCACGGCACAAATGTTTTTGCAATTCTTAATAATTTGAAAAAGAAAACAAATAATAAAATACTTCAATTAAGTTGACAATTTTTATCAAAATTGTGATTATGGGAATTTCCTAAAAATTAACTATGTTCCCACCAACGATAAATATTATTTATTTGCATTGAAGGTTATGTATACTATTTACCATTACTTTCTCAGAGTTTCAATTATCTTCTGATACTGCTCCTCTGTGATTTCTCCTTTTGCTAGTCTTTCTTTTGCTATATTTTCGGCATTATTTGACCACATGCTATGCCTTTCCATGTAAGTGCCCCCAATATTAGCAAATAAGAAACGCACAAATATTATAACAAATATAATGGTTATTATAGCCAATACAGCCATTATAGGTATCATTATAGCCAATCCATAAGGTGCATATCCATTACCTGGCATATTAGATGGTCCGTAAGAACCATTATAATAATGACCGCCGAAAAGCACTGCCATTACTACAGAGATAGTTGCCATAACAGCAACAAGAGCTAGCAATATCCAAACCATATTCCATACTTTTTTTTCCATAATATATGTATCGGGAAATAGCTCTTAAGCCCTACCTGAAACATGTTTCATGGAACTATTTGAAATAGGTTTCAGGAAGAATTATCTCATTTGTTACTCCTTTTCTTTGCTTTAATATAACACCTTTGTTTTCCAAGGAAGCAATAGCCCTTGAGGCTGATGCTTTCGATATTTCTGAGGAAGCAACAATCGCACTCTGAAGCATTACATTATTGTGTTTCATGAGAAGATCAATAATATCAAGTTCTGTTTGAGAAAAAAACTCTGTTGTAAGTATCTCTTTTCCTGGAGGTTTTTCCATGTTTTTCTGGGATTCGTGACCTGGAATCAGGATAATTTTTTCCCTATCATGCGCAATAAACATTGGGTATATGTGTATAATGCCCCTTAGGGAAATTGCCAGAATCACGATATTGATTGCCATAATAATCAAAATCAGGTAAAAATCGTATGAAAGCAATCTATATCCGAGGAGAACAATCGTTACCATTATAGTGATTGAAATCATTATTATTATGAGGGAAAGAAAGAGGGAAATAACGTAAAAAGCTATGGATTTTACTATCGAGTTTTCGTTTATTTTTTTTATATCCATTTCTCGAGAATGTTCTTTCTTTTCCATACAGTATCAACTCATATTCCTTTCTGTCTTCTTATTTTACGTGGCATTTTGCCAATCTAGTTATTTCCTCCATATACTAATGCAGGGAATTTATCATTTTATATCTCAAACTATACTCAAATAAATTAAGCGTATTTATGCTTTATTAGCTTTTTAACTAAATTTAGTGTCATAATTTTTACAATATTAAATAACAATGTCCTGTTATTTTTCTCCTACTGCAAAATTATAGGGACTTATTTTGTTATTATAAGGCGAGGCCTCCACAATAAGTATGCATGGCTAAGATTTTCATAGTTTACGGGGAATAATCGCCTCTAAATCAGATTGCAGGATCATGATTTTTACCGGTTCATAATAATCTATAACTCAATCAAAAGTATATCTATCAGTTCTTTCCTATTTTCCTTTTCGCCATTGTCTCTTATTTATAATATATGATATTTCATAATTCTTCGGTGTATTCAATTTTTAGAGAAAATAATTATACTGATTATTTTAATATTATGCAACTTTTTTTGGGTTATTCTTCATTAAAATGGTAAATATGAAGCCAAGTACCACGAATATGACACCGATCAAATATATATAATCATAGGCGGTTTTATCAGGAAATGCTGCGGTAATTGCATGTGGTATCCCGTTGATTATTGTCACGCCTATGACAACCTTTATTGTATACATAGTTTCCAGTGCACCGCCAAAAGCAGGGGCTATGGACATTCCTATATCCCTGAAAACAGTGTTCATTCCTGTAGCCTCACCTGCATTTTCCCTCGGAGTAGATGTAAGGAGTACGTTTATTATACCTACAAGCATGAGGGAAATTCCGGCTCCAACGAAGATTGTATCCAGTAGAATTTCTGATATGCTTGCCCTGTACAGATATAAAAGGCCGAATCCTATTAAATCCACGGTTAATCCCAGAAGTATTGAAAGTCTTGGACCTCTTTTCTTGATTATCTTTGCTGCCACCGGTGCGAAAATCATATTCATTACGGTTGCAGGAAATAATATCAAACCTGAATCAAATACAGTTTTTCCGAATCCGCTGGGAGCGGGGTCCTGTAGAAGTGTAGGTACTGTGAAAAATAGAAAATACATTGCTGCCATTGCAAACAATCCAACTATATTTGACAGGAATATGTTTCTCTTCTTCAGAAGCTTCATATTGATAAAGGCGTATTTATAATGGCTTTCAAAGTAAGTAAATGCTACAAAAAGTCCAAGGGCAGCTATGAACAGGCCTATTATAAGATGTGAATACCAGCCGTAGTGTTCCCCCTCTGATAGGGCAAATATAAGAGCAACCAGTCCTCCACCGAGCATTGCGACTCCAGTAAAATCTATTTTTTGCTTGCCCGTAACTGTATTCTCTTTCACGAATAGAAATACTAGTATAAGCAGTATTACAGCCACAGGTATAGCCGTATGGAAATCCCACTGCCACCCTAGTTGTTCCGTAATATATGAACCCAGAACAAGACCTATACCTGATCCTATGGCAAATGTGGCGCTCATTATTCCCTGTGCCAGTGCAAGTTTTTCCCGGGGGACCACATCGTTTATAATCGCGAAGGCCACGGGGATCATTCCGAATCCAAGACCCTGGACCGTACGCACCGCTATCAGTTCATCCAAAGTCCTGGTAAAACCGCCAAATGATATGGCTATGGTATACACTATTCCAAGAATCAGAAAAATTTTCTTTTTCCCTACTATATCGGCTATCTTTCCGAATATAGCGGCAGAAACGGTTCCACTGATGATGTACGCGGTTAAAATCCATGACACGTTACTGTAAGTGGAATGGAAAAATGTGATAAATATAGGTATGGCCGGAACTATCATAGTTTCCACATAAATAATTAATAATCCTGAAAACGCCATCAATGCTATGGTTATGTTGATTGATTTCTTTGACATCTGAGTTTCAGACATGGTATGTGGATTAAATGTTTATTAATAAATATTTCTTGAACAGAATTAAGACAAAAAAACTACTTGAAATTTCAATAAATAAAAATAAAATTAATACATATTAATTTTGAAAGACTAAAACGGGAATTTCCATTTCCTCTTTCAGTAATCCACTGTGTGCACCCTTCATGAAATATTTCCTCTGGTTCAGTGGAAAATGGTATATATCATTATTCCCGGCTATACCTATGAGTCCCGGAAGTTTCGTCATAACTTTATCGTCGATTTTCCCAAGTAATGTGGCATACATGGTATCTCCCTTTGAGACTATCTGTAGATTCTTGTAATTATTTTCCATATATTCCTTTATTTCGGACGTATTTTCAAGGAATAATGCCCTTGAATCACCGTATGGAGGCAAAATCGATAAGTCCATCAGTTTAGAATCATTTCCAAGATTGATAGTGTTTCCTACCTCTACATGTCCATGATCGGCTGTTATGACAAAATCATAATCATTATATTTCTCCATTACCGAGATAAGTGTTTGAAGTATGTACCTGGCAGTTTCTACAGTGTATTGATCATATGGCCCCAGCTTATGTGCGATCTGATCCACATCCGGCAGGTAAAAACTTATAAAATCTGTCCCCTTTTTCAGATTGTCTTCCAGCACATAAAAACTGTGAAAAACGTTTGAATATGTATCCGTATTATTATTGCCATACAGCAGTGTGGAAAATGATGTTTTATTTATGAATGATGGTATGATATTTACGGTGGAATAACCTGCACGGTTAAGCGCTGTTATCTTTGATTCATAATTGAAAATTGTACTCATGGGATATGCACGTTCCATGGAATCCCTGATGTATGCAGCAGAGGATGTGTAACCCAGTATATTTACTATTGATCCCAACTGTCTGATATAAAGCTGGTATCCGATTATTCCGTGCTGACCCGGATATCTGTTCAGGAAAAATGATGATAATGCATTGGATGTTGTGGATGGAAATACCGATGTGCACTTCATTTCATTTTTAAATTTAATCCCGGTCTTTTCGTATATATTCCAGCCCAGACCGTCAAGAAGTATGAAGCATAGCTTTTTATGATTATAGTTCAAACCTATTCCGTCTGTTTCTGTTCTCAGCCCGAAGTGTGAAAATATGTCGCTTGAAACGTTTACCAGTGATTTATTGTCCGGAATTATGAAATTTTCCTGCATAATGGTATATGTCTTTTTGATATATTATTATTCATGATTTTTTCCTATAATTTCTGCATTTAGAAACAAATCTCCTTGCGGCATTCTGGTTCGACGGAAAATATACATGCAGGTATCCCGCAGTTAATCCCTTATAATTATATCCTTCGTATGTACCATTTTTAAAAATATATGCAGGCTGCTCCTTCCCATGAAATTCTATTCTGGAATAATGGAATTCGTGCCCCCTGATTTTTCCTCCATTTTTGAGTATAATGCCAGATGATGCTGCGGTTGCATCCCTATATCCCAGTGAAAGACCTTTCATATGCACCGTTGCGGGTATAGAACCCACCATGGGAAATTCCCTGCCATCAATATTTATGGAATCTGAAAGGTACATGTAACCCCCGCATTCAGCAAATACGGGCATGCCATTTTCTATTTTATTTTTGATTTCCCACATGAGTGTTTTATTTTCTGAGAGTTCACGTGCATGGAGTTCCGGGTAGCCACCACCTATGTAAAGCCCATCCACGTCCGGGAGAGATTTATCTGTGGCAGGATCAAAATATACAGGCTCAGCACCGTATTTTTCCAGAATTTCAATGTTTTCATTATAATAAAATGAAAATGCTTGATTATATGCTATACCTATTCTTGTTGTTTCTTTTTTTCTGAAGTTATAGATTCTGCCTTCCTTATTCCATTCAGAACCGTATTTCTTAGAGATTTTTATGATTGAATCCAGATCAATGCTACTTGATATATTTTCTTCAAGACGTTTGTAATAGTTATTATCATCATCCTGTTCGGAGGCGGTGACAAGACCCAGATGCCTTGAATTTATTTTTATATTCTCATCACGTTTCATGCAGCCAAGCACCTTTATTCCTGTGTAATGTTCAATGGCGTCCCTTACCATTTTGCAATGAAAATCTGAACCTGCACGGTTCATAATGACCCCTTTTATCAGGGGTTTCCTATCCAGGTCCATGAAACCCCTGACAGTTGCGGCTGCACTTTGCCCGGATGCTGAAATATCCACAACAAGTATAACAGGAAGATGGAGAATCCGGGAAATTTCAGATGAACTCCCCCTGAAATTCAGACCGCCGCTGCCATCGTAAAAGCCCATTACCCCTTCAACAACTGAAATATCCTTTCCTGTGGAATTATGATAGTATATTTCCTTAACTATTTCGGGGCTTCCCATAACAGAATCCAGATTGTATGATCTGTTACCTGTGGCTATCCTGTGGAAACCCGGATCAATATAATCAGGCCCTACCTTGAAGGGCTGTACATTAAAACCTTTATCTGAGAGTGCCTTCATAATTCCGGTGGATACAGTGGTTTTTCCAGACCCGCTTGAAGTGCCAGCTATCATTATTCCATTAATGTTCATTCAGAAACACCGATACAGTAACATTATTAATAATTTCCTTGGAGACAACCGGTATGCCATTCTGTGATGTGATCCTTGCAGCAGCGTTTGATACAGAATAAGCACCGGTGGCCCTGTAAACTACCTCTGATTTTTCTGTGGAGTACATATTCAAATTTTCGGCAGAATAGAAATAAAGTGGACATTTGAGTTTTTCTGCTAGCTTTTTAATTTCAGTGCTTCCTGATTTTATATCAATTGTTGAAATAGATTTTATGGCTTCCATATATAAATCAAATTTTTTAAATGTATATTCTATGGCATATAACATATCAGATAAAACTGCATCTGAAGAAAATCCCATTCCTAAATCAAGAACGGGAGGGACCAGTATGAGATCATGATTCTCATGTTCCTTTTTATAGGTTATTATTATTTTTTTACCTTTACCGGATCCACTGAGTTCCGGAATACTGATAGATGTCCTATTTATTATGTCCACGGGGTGACCGGCCAGCATATCCCCTGAAACAGGCGCAAGATTTTCCCTGCACAGAATGGCCATTTTATATTTTGTTGCGATTGCGTCTATAGAGATAATTCCATGCACATCCGTTGCTGTTGTAATCACTGCAGTGGCTTTCAAAATACCGGCAATTTTTACAGCCAGTTCATTTGCACCGTGATGCCCCGATATTACAGGAATAACAAATCGCCCGGCATCATCTATTACTATAACAGGTATATCATGGAATTTATCTTTCAAATATGGAGCTATAATTCTTACAACGGCACCCAGTGCCATAATGAATATAACGGCATCAAAGTTTTCAAATACATATTTTGCAATGTCCTTTACATGATCAAAGGATTCAAAAATTGTATAATTGTTTAATCTCTTATTAATGAATATTTTTGCATCGAATTCTGTGGAAATCTTACTTGAAATATCAAAGCCATTATGGGTGATTGCAATAATAGCTATTCTGATTCCCTGCATTCTCATTAATTATGTGATATATAATATAATTTCTCTAATAATTTGCCTTTAACGATAAATATTTATAGAGTTTTTAAATATGTTTATACCGGGGAGCTCAAAGCTGAGAGGATAGGGATCGACCCGTGCAACCTGATCCGGATAATGCCGGCGGAGGGAGATTGATACGAAATATGAATTTACAGTTATACGGTGTGCAGTACGTTAACCAGTAAGCAACGTTTTATGATGGTTTCCAGTGCTTCTGGATTAACATTCTGGGGAATGGTGGGGACCCTTGGTCCCCTTGCTGCGGCAGGATCCATAGTAGGTGTCCTTCCACATGGTCTTAAAGTGCTAGTATTACTGATCGGTCCATTATTTGTACCGTTTGGAAATCTATTTATGGGTATACTCACAGATAAACTGGGAAGAAAGAGAATCTTCCTCATGACCATGATAATTTATGGAACGGGAATAGTTGTAATAGCCCTGAGTTATACATTTATCCCTCTTATAATAGGACTCATGCTGGCAGAATTCGGAGTTGGTGGTGAGGAGATTCCATCACTGTCCCTAGTTTCGGAGGATTCACCTGTATCCCAGAGGGCAAAATGGCTTACAATTATTTCAGATTTTGACAATATAGGAAGCGCACTGATTGCGGGATTATTTGTGGTGATTGTAAATTCCTTTATGGATCGTTTAATTTTAATTTCCTCCGCATCTGTACTTATCGTAATAATGATATTATCAAGAATTTCACTTCCTGAGTCATTTAAATGGCAGGAATCCCATGGGGATAAGGAGAAGGCTGAGGAAACCAGGAAAGATCTTTACATAGACAGCAATGGAACCAGTGTGAGGAAACCTGGATATCCCCTTTCACTGTTTGTTTTGATGGCAATGGCTATTTCTCAGTACACAACTTTCGGGCTCATGGCATATGTAATTGGGCCCTATGAATTTCCAGGCGTATACACTGATGATATGATAATATTTGTTGCACTGGTAGGTGCTTCTGTTGCTGGTTTTATAGCGGCACCACTGATATCCAGGGGGAGAAAAAAGTATACGCTTTATTCATTCGGAACCGGTTTTTTATCAACCGTTATAATATTGGCATTGATACCTTATCTGCACAATGTCCTGATATTTTATCCACTGCTGTTCATAAATATGATGATGAGTGAATTTGCATGGGCATCCAGAACCACGCTGGAGCCAGAGCTTGCACCAACCAGGCTCAGGGGTTCATTTATCGGAACCGTGAGGCTTGCACCCATGATAGTATATCCACTCCTTGTATTATTCACAAGCAACATTTCACTGGAAAATTTTATTATTATCAACATGGTGCTCTGGCTTCTGGGATTCATCGGCGCTATTGTATGGCATCATTACGGCATTGAAACTATGAATGTTAATATAGATTATTCGGAAAACTGAAAACGTATTTTTGTATAATAAAATTAATATATACTTTTCATCATTATGTTTAGAGATTTAATGGATATAAACATAGATGAAAGCATAACTAAATGGGAAAAGGGAGTAATAGACACTTCAAAAAACAACAGGCTCCTTTACTTCAATCCGGAATCATTTTTAAAAATAGTCACACCATCCATGCTGTTTCTCTTTGATGACCTGGTAAACAAGGACAAAAAAATGGGTGTTCACCTAACAGGGGATGAGGAAAACAGAAAAAAGGATGAAATAATATTCTCCAAAAAGGACGGGTTGTCAAAAACTCTCGGCGCAATGTTCTATCAGGCAAATAGTGCGCTGAAGGAACATGGATCCAATGTTCTCTTTGTTTCCTTCGGCTTGCTTAAGTGGAGTGATGAAAGTGGGAAAACTGTTGAAACCCAGCTATTTTTTGTTCCCGTAACACTTACCAGAAAAATGTATGATGATTTTACCATTGAATCTATTGAAGGTGATATATTTTTTAATCCCGTATTGAGAGAAAAGCTCGAACAGTTCGGTATCAAATTCGACTTTACCTTCGATGATAACCTGAACCTTGCAGAGGCTATCAGGAACTTCAAGCTTACGATCAAGGATACAAAATGGACAGTGGGGCGTAATTCCTACCTGGGTATTCTTTCCTTCACCAATAATAACATTTATAACGATATCAAGCAAAACCATGAGGCAATAAAGAAAAACGACCTTACCCGTGCACTGGCTGGCGATTTTGAAATTATAAAAAAATTGAATGAAAAAATGCCTGATTATGTTGATTATTCAGTGAATACAGTAATGGATGCGGATTCAAGCCAGATTACAGCTGTCTATGCGGCACGATCAGGAGCCAGTTTTATATTAAATGGCCCTCCGGGAACAGGAAAGAGCCAGACTATTGCTAACATAATAGCCGATTTTATGAAAAATAATAAAAGTATACTCTTTGTAAGTGAAAAAAGCGCTGCAATCGAGGTTGTAAAGAAGCGTTTAGAGGATTCTGGCCTGGGAGACTTTATACTGACTTTTCACGGGAATACGCCGAAGTCAGAAATTATAAAGTCATTATATAAATCAGTTGAAAACAATGAACATATACCTCGAACACTTGTTCCCACCGACCGTTATTCCGGCCCACTGGATACCTATGTTAAGGCAGTACATGAAAAAAGGGGAAAGCTTGGAAGAAGCATCTATGATGCATGCCTTATGGAGATTGAAAACAAATCACCATTTTCCCTGAAAATAGATCAGAAAATCCTTGACTCAACGCCTGAAGACCTTGAAAACCTGGAATTCCAGCTATCTGAATTCAATGATTATTTGGACATAATCGAAAATTTTGATAAAATGCCCGGAGGATTCATACTGGAAAAATACAGAGAGGACCCGGAAAAATACTACAGGGGGATAGATTCAATAGAGAATGGAATCAACAGTATTGAAGAACTGAAACCTGTTATAAGGGATTACACGGGAATTGATATTACCTCAATGGGGGATGCAGAACTGGTTTACAATCTTGTATCTGTCCTGAATCCGAATATTATACTTGAAAGTGAATTTCTGGATTCTGACTTTATAAAGGATGCTTATTCGTTGCTCGAGGAACGGGAGAACCTCGTGAGAGAATACGATTATATGCTGGATATATTTACAAAAAAGAGGAAGAAGGAATTTCTTGATCTGGATCTGGATTCCCTGAAGAAGACCCTCATGGAAAATTATAATTCCGGACTGAAGCGGCTTTCTTCGGATTATAAGAAAATTGTCAATGATATAATGAAGGTAACAGAGGATAACTCCAGAAAACATTATAATGAATTGCTTGAAGACCTGGATTCCGGAATCAAAATTAAAAACAGGCAAAATCAACTTAATGAAGTACTGGAAGCAATGAAATCCAAAAAAATTGATTCAGAAGATGCTTACGATAAGATAAGATATGCCAAAAAAATCCTTTCAATTATATCTGATGGCAGAGCCATCCCGGTAATAACCGAACTTATCTCCGGAAATGGGAATATTGACACGGTAATGGAATATAAAGCTGTATATGAATCCATTATGGAGGGAATAAACTCGCTTTCCGATGTTTTACCCTCTTCAGGTGATATGAACCGTAAAACAATAGAGGAAATCAGGGCAGAAATAGAGAACCTCTCCTCGCTTGATGTGGAACGCTATGCCAAATTCATGGAGCTTTATGAGGGATTAGGGAATTCCGGAATCGATATATCTCCCGCATTTAACAGGGAATTGCATACGGATTCAATCCTGCACGCTTTCAGAAACGGTTTCAACCGGGATTTTATAGCCATGCAGGTCCGGAACGATGATACCCTTAAAACCTTCAGAACATCCTCACATGAAAGGATTATAGGCATGTTTATAGACTATGATCGCAAGGCCATAGATATTAACAGGAATAATCTTGTTAGTGAATTGACAGACAGGAGAAATGAAGTTCTTTCCAAATATCCCGG
>JAKAAT010000003.1:5188-59050 GCA_021802205.1 Thermoplasmata archaeon | reverse complement strand
GCAATTAAAACCTTGGCTGGATTCTGCATGTCCACAATTCCCAGAGATAGAGATTTCTTTCTCAGTTCATCCGGATATGTTTCCTTTCTATCGTACTCAGCCGCTATATCCTCTGTAAATTCCTTAAGGGCAAATTCCCTTATCTTATTCCTGTAATCATCAAGTTCTTCAAACATTTAAACACGCTCCAGCAACATTGAGTATCCCTGTCCACCGCCAACACACAGTGTGGCAATTCCAAGATTTTTCTTCTTAGCCTGAAGTGTTCTTCCCAGAGTTCCGGCAAGCCTCGCGCCTGTGGCACCCAGTGGATGGCCTATGGATATTCCGCCGCCATGTATGTTTACCTTCTCCAGGTCAAGATTGAAAGCATGGACCGCATTGAGAACTACAACGGCGAATGCTTCATTTATTTCCCAGTAGTCTATATCGTCAGGAGAAAGTTTATTTCTCTTCAGGACCTTTTCCGTTGCAGGAACAGGGCCCTGCCCCATAATAGTGGGGTCTACACCTGCAGCAGCAAAATCAACTATCCTTGCCAGCGGCTTCATTCCATATTCCTTTACCTTTGAACCGGACATCAGCATTACCATGGATGCACCGTCATTCAGAGATGATGAATTCGCAGCGGTTATTATACCGTTCTCTTTGAATGCTGGTTTCAGGGATTTTATCTGTTCAAGGGAAACATCCTTTCTTATTCCAACATCACGGTCGATGGTGGTTCCATTAACCGAAACGGGCATGATCTCCCCCTGCAGGAAGCCATCATCATAGGCTTTTGCTGCCCTTTTATGGGAATTATATGAATATTCATCCATCTCGTCCCTGGGTATTTTCCTCAGACCTGCAAGCTTCTCTGCTGTCAATCCCATATTGTATGATACGTTCATGTTGAATTTGGCATATTTTGGATTTACCATGAGCTCCATATTGGGTCTGATGAATGGATTATCTATGCCTAAGGGCACGTGGGTCATATGCTCCATGCCTCCTGCAATGATAATGCCCGCTTTTCCCGTCATTATTTCCATGGCTCCAATGCCTGTTGCGTTCAGTGATGATGAGCATGCACGATCAAGAGACATTGCGGGAACAGATACAGGTAAATCCGCTAGCAGCACCGGGTGCCTGCCACCGTATGTCCAGTTTTCTCCTGCCTGGAATGCACATCCTGTTATAACATCCTCTATTTCTGCAGGATTGATTTTTGTCTCTTTTACTGAGAGCTTAATCAACTCTGACAGCATTTTATCCATCCTTAAATCATTGTACACATCCTTTTCCGGGTCCCTGGGCCTTGCCCTGGAGAACGGAATTCTTCTGTAATCAACTATGTAAACTTCTTCCATACTATTTCACTCCAGTTTTTTTCTCAGAACCATTTTATTGATTTTTCCGGTTCCTGTTTTTTCGAATTCGTCCACAAATATGTAATCATCGGGCAGCCAGAATTTGGCTATTCTTCCGGTATCCACATATTTCTGCATTTCCTTCTCTATGCTTTCCCTGCTAGCATTCCCTTTAATGAATGCAACAGGTCGTTCTCCCCATTTCTCATCGGCCTTCTTTGTGACCGCAACCTCTCCTACACCGGGAACGGTGCTAATTAAGTCTTCCAGCACCATGGAGGGTATGAACTCCCCGCCAGATTTTACGGCATCGCTTTCTCTGTCAACGATTTTGATATAACCGTATTCATCCATTGTAGCCAGATCACCGGTGTGGAGCCACCCGTCAACCCATAATTTTGCAGTCTTTTCAGGGTCCTTTATATAACCCTCTGTGAGCCATGGAGCCTGAACTATGATTTCTCCGATTTCCTTATTGTTTTTCTCGACATCCTTTCCATCTGATACCACACGGAGATTGACAAATGGTACGGGTATTCCTGTTTTTCTCCTATACTCCTGCTTCTTTTCACTGCTGAATTCCATTACTTCATTGCTGTAGTTTGCAAGTGTCAGGATAGGCCCTGTCTCAGACATGCCGTAACCGGTTATAACAGTCATACCCAGAGATTCTGCTGTCTTTGCCAGGCCTTCATTGAGGGCAGCGCCCCCTATTATAGTTTTCAGTTTCAGCTTTCCCATTACTTCAGGACCACGCTTTGCCTGGAGTAACAGGTAGAGTATTGAAGGAACCATTGCAGAATTTGTAACCTTTTCCCTCTCCATGGTTTCAACAATCCTGTCCCATTCATATTTTCCGGGGAGAACGTATTTTACACCCCTCATGATGGTAAAATAGGGTATTCCCCAGGCATGCACATGGAACATGGGGACAAGTGGAAGCATAACCGCGGTGCGCTTGAATGATATTGGCTCATCTGATAGGCCCACGGAGGTGGCAAGACTGTGGAGGATTAGCTGCTTATGGCTATAATAAACACCCTTGGGCAACCCAGTTGTTCCCGAGGTGTAGAAAAGTGTTGCCATGCTGTTTTCGTCCGGCTGTATTTCATTGTATTCTGCATCCTTAAGCAATTCATCCATAAAGTATACATTGTCTATACCGTATTCCTCATGCCCTTTTTCAGAATAAACAATGAAACCTTTGATAAATTCGAACATATCCCTGTATTTAAGAATAAGTGGCATGAAATCAGCATTGACAACTATATAGGAATCCTCTGAATTTTTTATGGTATAATATAGTACTTCAGGGGGATATCTGATGTTTACCATATGTATCACTGAACCGATCATTGGGATTGAATAATAACAGTACAGATAACTTATAGTATCATAATCCAGAACGGCTATTCGATCTCCGGGTTTTACCCCTATCTTCTGGAGGTTTGCTGCAAAATTCTTTGCATTTTTCGCAAATTGTCTGTACGTAAGGGTTTCCTTACCGTATACTATCTGCTGATCACCGTTCGATCTCACGGCACTGTCCAGAAGATTGTTAACAGTCAGCTTAAAGTCTACCATAGTTAATGATAATCATTTATATTATAAGTTTTCCCATTACAACGTTATCATTGTTTTTAATAGTACAGTGATTAATTATTCCTGCATAGATATTCAACGGTTATAAGATTTATAAAAAACAATTATAAATCGGATTTAGCAATATGGCCGGAAATTTTCAATGTAAAGTATGAATCAAAAAGCATTTAAAGTTAAAAAATATGTATTGCTATGATAAAACAGGTAGCAGTCATAGGTGCCGGAGTCATGGGGCACAGCATAGCAGAAGTTTTTGCATTGAACGGATATAATGTGAATCTGGAAGATTTTTACCCGGAAGTCATAGAAAAAGCCAAAAAAGGGGTAAATGACAGCCTTGATAAACTGGTTGCATCAAAAAAAATAGATGCACCGGGAAAACAATCTGCACTTGATCATATAAAGTATTATAACAGCATCGAGGAGGCAGTAAAAAATGCAGACCTGTCCATAGAGGTTGTTCCAGAGGTTTATGATATAAAGGTAAAGGTGCTTAAGGAAATAGCAGAGCATACAGGAAAAATTATAGCATCAAATACATCAAATATAAGAATCACGGAAATGGCGGAGGAGATCAAGAATCCGGAAAGGTTTATAGGCATGCATTTTTTCAACCCGCCGATTCTCATGAAGCTTGTGGAAGTAATCAAGGGAGATAAAACATCCATGGAATACGTGGATGAGCTCTACGACCTCTCCAGAAAAATCGGGAAAATACCCATAAAGGTATTAAAGGATGAGGCTGGCTTTGTGGTAAACAGGATATCAGCACCGGAAATGCTGTTGCTCTGCAATGCCTATGGAAACAAGGTTGAAAAGCCCCAGGCAATCGATAATTACTTTAAGTCACAGGGACTACCAATGGGGCCGTACCAGCTATTTGATTATGTTGGCCTTGATACCGTAGCAGATTCCCTTAAATACTATGGTCAGGAATTGTCACCTGATTATGGTAAATGCCATGCCTTTGATAAATTAATAGAGGCTAAAAAGCTCGGAGCAAAGACCGGTGAGGGCATTTACAAATGGGAGAATGGAAAGGCTGTTATACCAGCTGCAGAGGAAAGCGACAAAATAAATTTAATGGACATGTTTGCCCTTGAAATAAATGAGGCAACAAAATTAATCGAGGATAACGTTGCCACAGCAGAGGATATAGAAACAGGGGTAAAATACGGATTGAACAGGCCATTCGGGCCCATTACGGTTGCAAACGGACTCAGCAATGATGAGGTGCTGTTAACTCTGGACAGGCTTCAGAAACAGTACGGAATCGAGGTTTTCAAGCCTTCAGATACCTTGAAAAACCATAAAATGAAGGAGGTCTTCAACAAAAAACCGGCTGAGGTTAAAAGAGAGGAAAAGACAGGAATTCTGGGCTATAAGGTAGAAGGAAAGGTAGGAATA
This sequence comes from Thermoplasmata archaeon, assembly GCA_021802205.1. GTDB lineage: Archaea > Thermoplasmatota > Thermoplasmata > Thermoplasmatales > Thermoplasmataceae > Ferroplasma. The sequence continues at coordinate 54,689 of JAKAAT010000003.1, read as the reverse complement.
ATAACACTGATGAACGGAAAAAACAACCTCATGAGCTTTGAATTATTGAAGGCACTGGACCACCAGCTTGACCTCATAGAAGAAGCCAATAATGTAAATGTAGTTATAATAAAAGGAAATGACAAGGCTTTTTCCGCGGGAGCTGATTTATCCCAGTTTATCAGCAACCCCTTCATGTTCATGAAGATAGCCAGTACAGGAGAGCACATATTTGACAGAATTACAGGGATGAATAAGATTTTCATTGCACAGCTGAAGGGATACGTCCTTGGCGGTGGCTTCGAACTGGCACTGGCATGCGATATCAGGACATCAGTTCCCGATTCAACAATAGGGTTCCCGGAAACATCACTTGGACTTATACCCGGATATGGCGGCAGCCAGAGGCTCCCGAATCTTATAGGCATATCCCGTGCCATGGACATGATATTATCCTGCGAGAGAATAAGCGGACAGAAAGCATATGAATACGGGATAATTACAAGGCTGTATTCTGATAAGCTCGATGAGAATACCATGAGTCTGGCAAAAGACCTTTCCGAAAAAATATCACCTGCATCAGTTTATGTGGCAAAGCGCCTGATATACAGCACTGCGAAGATGAACCTGGATGAGGAGGCTCTCTCCATGGGAATGCTCTATGCCGGGAATGATCTTAAGGAGGGAGTAAGGGCATTCCTGGAAAAGAGGAAACCGGATTATAAGGGCAATTAAACCGGTAATAATTAATATTATAATTTTAATGCCTGTTACATGCTTCCATCTTCCAGGGCAGATAAAACCGGCGTATCAGGTGAAATATACAGTAGAGGGAGGGATGTAAAGGAAATTATTCAAAATTCCTCCTTACTTTTTAAGTTTCTAACAGGTAGAAGATGCTGCATGATAACAGGTTTTTACATTAAAAATATCCAGAAAAATCTACAGGATGGATTTGCAGGTCAGGTTAATGAAGAGAACAGCATTGATTCATTTTATTATAAAATAATAAAAGAGTATGGAAAAATGTTATACTCCAGAAAGCATAAACACGGCACCAAAAAAATTTCAAAATTCATGAATGGGATATCCTACAAAAGGCAGAGAATCATGGCAGCTTCAAATATTCTCACACCGGCTATTGTTAAAGCCTTTCCTGAATTGCTTGAAATATCTGTGAGGTACTATGAGAAATTATCTCCGGAAACTGACTTTACTTCACTTTTCATAAAATCCGTGGAAAAAACGACCATCGATGCGGATACATCTAGACGGCTGTTCATAGAAATCCTCAACTCTGCTGAACCCTCTTCTTCATGGGCCAGAAAAATAAGGTCACTTTCATATGAACTTTATGGAAATAATTCTGTGTATTTAGATCAATTTGCTGTTTATATAGCATACGCTGTGTTTAAAAAATGCAATCATAATATATCCTGTGCGCTCTGGTCAATGTACAGATATCCGCCCTTTCAAATATGCAGGATAATTATGGAGGATACTGAAAATGCGGAAGACCTGTTATGGCACATTTGATGATATTATTTGTTTGAATTTTGTGCCGATAATATTTTAAGGGAATCTGCTACCACATTGATGGATCTGTGAAAATCATTTAAATCTATAACCTCATTCTGTGTATGTGAAAGTCTTGTGTCCCCCGGGCCATAGGTAACAGCGGGAATATGCCAGAGATTCCCAAGGGTGTTCATATCCCCCGATCCGCTCTTGAATATGAGTTTAGGTGACATATTATTTTTAATTATTGCTTCCTTGAAAGATTTTACAAGCGGGCTTTTTATATCTGAGATATATGGTTCTGTCCTGTTTTCGATTATATACGAATAATTGTTTACAAGTATGTTTGCCATGTCGGATTTTATTTCCGCAATTAGATCATCCTCTGATAATGCCTTTGGATATCTTATATCAATATACATTGAAGCATGCTCTGGCGTCATATTATCGTATTCACCGCCGGCAAATTTTGTGATCCCGGCAGTAACGGAGTTGAAGTCCCTGTTGTTTCCATATTTGGTTCTTATTGAGTACCACAGATCCATTAATGAATCAATTGCATTTGTTTCCATCCATGCTGAACTTGCGTGATGTGTTTCCGTTCTTTTATCTATTTTTAAGAGGATCCTGCCCTTGTACCCTGCTGTTATGTTCATGGCACCGCCAGGTTCACCGAATATGGCATAATTATAACCATTATATTCTTTCATAATGCTGTTTATGCCCTTGCTGTCACTCTCCTCACCTGAGGCCGCTGATATGAGCAACTTTCCCTTGAAACCTTCATCAATGGCCTTTCTGGCACCCAGAATAAGTGCAAGAAGTGATGATTTAGCATCCACTGCACCTCTTCCGTAGACAAGGTTTCCTTCGATCCTGACGGGAAGTATTCCCGGAACTGTATCCTCATGCCCGCAGATAAATACGGATGGGGTACCATTTCCATTTACTGATATGACGTTGAACTGTTCATCGATTACAGGGTCCTGGAAATCCAGTTCTATCATGTATTCTCTTATGAGCTTTGCAATTTCACCCTCATTTCCACTGGGTGAATATATGTTCAGCATTTCCAGCAGCATATCCTCTGGCTTCATCTTTTAGCCTCTGATATGAGATATTCAGCTATATAGTCAGGTATATTTATACCGGTTACGGGAACTGTATTCTTGAATTCTGTATTCCCGTTTACCTCATTGACAAAATAACCATCCTTGGATTCCAGTATGTCAATTCCATAAATGCCTGAACCAAGCGCTTTGTGTATTTTACCCACAATATCCTCTATTTCTGGAGTAATTTTCAATGGCTCAGCTCTTCCGCCCAGTGCAGTGTTCGTCCTCCAGTCCTCTCCCGATCTGTACCTGTATATGCCTGCCACGGCCCTGTCATTTACAAGGAAAACCCTCAAATCCCTGTTAAAATCGTTAATGTATTCCTGGGTGTAATTTACCTGGTAGATAGGGTACATATATTCCTTGTATTCTGAAACATCCATGGCTGCATAGTAATCATTCAGGAGTGATATCATTCTTCCCCAGCTGCCTGTAACAGGTTTTGTTACGGCCCTTCCATTGAAATCGGATTTGAACGACTCCAGAAATTTTTGATTGGAAAATGAAACAAAGGTTTTAGGAATTCTTATACCGTGCTGTGAAAGCACGCTTGATGTGAACATCTTATTGCCGGTTATAATAGTTGCGTTGAAATTATTCAGTATTCTGTTTCCAGTAAATTCCACATATGCTGTGGAATGTATATTCCTGTAATACCCAGTGCTTCTCTGGATCGATATGTCCCCGAAATCATAATTCAATTTCTGTAAATCAAGATTGAGTTCCTTGACATTGAGAAGCTGCACATCCATGCTTTTATCCTGCAGGGACTTGAGTATTGCCCTCTCTTCCCAGCGCATAATGTCAAATAGCATTGTAATTTTCAAGATATAACCTCTGTGCCCTGAGAGAGAATTACCTCTGACATGATACCTGCTGCCTCCTTCAGTTCTGAATCAGATATTACATATGGAGGAAGCATCCTGATTATATTGATTCCGGAGTATAATGGTAAGATTCCCCTATTGATCATGCCCATCAATACAGGAAGGAATTTTGTCTTGAGCTCTATTGCGTCCATTAATCCGAGACCCCGGATTTCCTTTACAGATTTTGCGTCCTGTAACCCTGCTTTCAATTCATCCCTGAGAATGTTTCCCTTCCTTTCAACATCCATTATCATGGAGGCACCAAGCTGTTTTATTACAGCACTACCTGCTGCCATTGCAAGCGGATTTCCCCCGGTTGTTGATGACTGCTCCCCCTTGGATAGATTATCCATGAATTCGGGCTTTCCTGCAGTTATTGACAGGGGCATTCCACCCCCTATTCCCTTTCCTATGGTTATGATATCCGGTTTAATGTTGAAATGTTCATGAGCCCACATCTTACCGGTTCTTCCAAGACCGGACTGGATTTCATCGGCTACAAGTATTATGCCATTGTTTTCTGTTCTGTTCCTTAATTCCCGCACATAGTCATAAGAAGGTATGTTTATTCCCCCTTCCCCCTGTACTGGTTCAAAGAAAACCGCAGCAATATCAGGATCTTTATCCAGTTTATCTAGATCTTCCATGTTATTGTACCTGATAAATTCCACATCTTTCATGAGGAGTTGCCCAAAGGATTTCCTGTATTTCTCTGAATAGGTGATTGAAAGCGCACCTGCAGTTTTTCCATGGTATGAATTTGTCATTGCAATTATTTTATGTTTTTTTGAGGACTTTATTACAACCTTAATTGCAGCCTCTATTGCCTCTGCGCCGATGTTGCCCAGATAGAATTTATCCAGTCCGGAAGGCACAATACCTGTAAGGTCTTTTATGAATTCTTCCCTTGCCGGTGTATACTCTGATGCATGTGCTATTGATATGATATCAAACTGCTTGCACACGGCCTCCTTTACAGCCTTATTGCCGTATCCAAGTATTGCGACACCGTAGCCACCCATCATGTCAATATAGCGTTTGCCGTTTATGTCATGAAGTATGGCACCGCTGCCGTTCTGGATATTTACAGGCAATCTCTGGTATGTATTTGCTATATGTTCATTCTCATAATTCATTACAAATCACCGTGCCGTTTTCCAGATTATGGAAGGGACTGGAAATTGTCACCTGTTTTACCCCCATTTCAAGCGCCTCAATCGAGGCCATTAATTTCTTGTCCATGCCATTTCCGATATATTTCAAAATACTTTTTATGTAAGCTGTGTCTGCTTTCTCTATGATTTTGTCTTCATAGTAAAGGCCATTGACATTTGTAAGAAATGTCAGTGTATCGGCCTTTATGGAACCTGCAACGTATGCCGCTGCCCTGTCAGCATCCACATTCAGGCAGCTATCACCACCGAATGCCACCGGAGAAATTACCGGAATATATCCCGCATCCATTAAATTCCTTACCGGAATAGGGTCAGAATATTCCACTCTTCCGGTATACCCTCCGTCTATTGCCATTTTTCTGTTATTTTCATTCAAAATTATCAGTCTCTCCTTTCTTCTGGCCTTAAGAATGCCGTTGAGTGTTACCGCCTTGATCCCGTGCCTGTTCAGATTGAGCACTATTTTCTGATTGATCAGATTCATAACCATGGTGAATATTTCCAGAGTGCTCCTGTCCGTGTATCTGCTACGTATTCCTTCAGGGGAGGTGACAAATTTAGGACTATAATTGAACGAGTCTGCATGATTATCAAGATAATTGCCACCTCCGTGTACTATTGCGACTGGCTCATTTAATTCTTCTATAACAGTATACAGGTTATCATTTTCCAGAAATTTTTCCAGTATACTTCCACCAATTTTTATTACTTTCATATTTCACACCGGGAATAATGATGGAGCCATCAAAGACTCGTATTCGGGAAACCCATTCATTATATTCATTGACTGAACCGCATTTCCTGCAGCGCCCTTTATAAGATTATCAATGGCACCGAATGATACAATCCTTTTGACATATTTATCCAGGGCAAAGCCTATATCAACGAAGTTAGAACCAACCACTGTCTTGGGGTCAGGATATTTATAATTGCTCTTCCGGTCCATTATCAGCCTCACAAATTTCTCATTTCCATAAAATTTTTTGAGGAGTGACCACAGATAGATTTCATCCTGTTCAGCGTATATGCTTGATGTTGTCAGAATTCCCCTTACCATATTTACGGAATGGGCCGAGAGTGCAATTTTTACCTTCTTGCCGGATGCATATTCCAGTTCCTGTTCTATTTCCGGTGTATGCCTGTGACCCGCGGGTTTGTATGCCCTTACTGAACCGAATCTTTCTGAAAACACCTTGGATTCATCCAGTCCGGAACCGGAACCTGATGATCCCACCTTGGCATCCACGTTTATAATGTCACTTGCTGTATCCAGTGAGAGAAACGGGGCTATGCTGTAAATTGAAGAAGACGCAATGCAACCTGGAGTTGCTATAAATCTGGCATTCCTGATCTCTTCTCTGTGAAGTTCGGGCATTCCGTAAACAAACTTCTTGATTAAATCCGGATATCCGTGTTCATAACCATACCAGTATTTATAAAGTTTATAATTTTTTAGCCTGAAATCAGCGCTCATATCGATAATTTTAACTCCTGTTTCTACCAGTTCAGGAACGTATTTTATGGATGTGCCATGTGGAAGTGCAAGAAATATTAAATCAACCTTACCAGCCATATCCAGTGGAGAAATATCTTCAAATTTTAAATCTGTGAATCCGTATAGGTCTGGATGAATTCTCGATATTTTCTCACCTGCATGACTGGTAGAGGACACAGATGTTATTTCCACATTGCTGTGCCCGACAAGAAGCCTGAGAAGCTCCCCGCCTACGTACCCTGATCCCCCAACAATACCGACCTTCAACAACTTATTCTCCCCAGTCCTCGCCAACATTCTCTGCAGGTTTGATTTCCACTATATCTCCTTTAATAGAGGCTATTTCATAGCTCATTCCGCATGACCCACATTCTATAAGTTCCCCGACCATGGAGTCATCCGGCACACTAATTTTCTCTCCGCATATTTTACACTTTGTTTCCATTTTTTATCACCTTTCATTATGTTTTGCAAACAAATAGTAATAATTTATTATTAATAAATATTTGTTTGCTATATTATTAATTTTAACATCTAAAGTTTGTTTCTATACTAAGATGTTCTTATCAGTTAATCGCAACATACTATTTAAAATATACGAATATAGCATTTTTAATATGAATTTCGTAATTTATGATTCCAACGAGATCCGACAAAGGTGATTCTATGGTGTGTGTTCTATAACAGGATTTATATTATATTTTTCAATTTTTTAATATCAAAAAATTACTGTTAATATAAAAAAATAGTCAAATTATTTTCTAAGATATGAATCTTCACCGCTGATCCAGTCAGACCTTATAGGGCTGAAAATATCGATATCTAGAGTATCTTCAAGTGCAACAGCGCTGTGTTTCGCATTTGGTGGTATTATAAGTATTTCACCTGCACCAACATCAATAGTTTGCCCATCTACGATTAGCCTGAGTTTACCTTTCATTATCCATGATACCTGTTCATTTTCGTGAGAATGCTCAGGAACAACGCTACCTTTCTTAATATCCAGCTGCGCTACCATTATGCGATCTCCATAAATCATCTGCCTTGAAAACGTGTCTGATAATTTCTCCTTATGGACATCATTCCATTTGAATTTCTTAGCCTCTGCCATGCAAACACAGGGCGGTGAGGCATATATATTTTTTTGAAATTTACAGAGGTAATCATATAGATTTAACAGCCCCGCCGTCTATCTGTATATTTGTTCCACTGATATACGATGCAAGGCCAGAACACAGAAACGTAACAAGATTGCCTATTTCTTCCGGCATCCCAAACCTGCCCAATGGTATTTCCGATTTGAGATCCTTTTCAACTTCAGCTACTGTTTTTCCTGAAGAATTTGCATTTTTCTCTATTATATTTTGCAATCTCTGTGTGTAAAAATAACCCTGTGATATTGAATTTACTGTAATATTGTATTTACCGAGCTCTATTGAAAGTGTTTTTCCCAGTGCTACAACAGCAGACCTTAATGAATTTGAAATGGCAAAGTTTTGCAGAGGATTTTTTGTTGTCATGGATGTTACGTATACGATTCTCCCGTATCTTGATTTGATCATGTCCTCTGCACACATTTCCGACATCCTGATCGTGGATTTCAGGAGCATTTCTATGTTGTAATCCCAGTCAGAATTGGTTAATTCCATAAATGGGTCCACCCTAGGGTCACCGTAGTTCATTACAAGAAAATCGATCTTTCCGTATTTATCATGGGCTGAATCAATAACTCTTATTAAATCATCTTTCCGGGAGAGGTCCGCAGTTATGGCGTTTATTTCAGTCCCTGTTTTTTCCAGTATTTCAGCTTTTAAATTATCTATCTTTTCCTTCTTTCTTGAAAATGTTGTAATATTTGCACCATATTTTGCAAGTACTGATATTATTCCTTTCCCTATACCGGTGCTTCCCGCACAAACTATTCCATTCCTGCCTTTCAGGTCTTCCATTCAAATATAATATCAAGTTATAAATTAAGATATCGAAATTGGAAACTACCAGATGAAATTTATAAAATATAATTATATTTTATAATGTCTGAAAACGATGTTTTTTATTGAATCCATGAAGACCATCCAGACAAAAGTTATAGCTATGCTTATTACTATGAATTCCAGCGGGATTGCAGTAACAAGTATTCCGTAATATGAGAGCAGGGATATGACAAGTATATCCAGTATGCTGGAAACCAGCAGAATATTTGATGGTCTGGAGCTAAAGAATCTTTTTCTTTCCCTTACCATATACACTGTAAACTGCCCTGAGAATACAAGCATATCAAATATGAATGTGTGCAGTTCATTGATACCTAAATGCGCATGCATACCTATATAAAGGAAAATAAAGCCCTCAATTACAAGCATTGATGAAAGTATAACGGATGATGAAATCAGGGATTTGACCCGCCATTTTTCTGGCTTAAGTGAATAACCTACATTATCCGTTGCTATGGACATTGTCACAAAATCATTTGCAAATATTAACAGTATAACATCGAACGGTGTAGTAACAAAGAATCTTACCACAAAAAATGAAAGCGTAAGGAAGAATGCTACCTGGATGGTTTTCATGATTTTATTCAGTGTATATGTGAGCATTCTCTGGTAAATTCTTCTTCCTGATTTGATCCCGTCAACTATATCTGTGAGCCCTGGATGGGTTAAAACAACGCTCGCAGAAGCCTTTGCCACATCAGTGGCTGATGCAACGGCCACACCGAATTCTGCCTGCTTCAGCGCCGGTGAATCATTTACACCATCGCCTGTCATGCCGACTATGTGCCCGCTTTTCTGCAATGCCTTGACAATATAATATTTATCCTGTGGGAATACCTCTGCAAAGACTGAACAATCCGATGATGACACAGCATTATTCTTTACGCTGGAGGTGTCGCATAATTTCTTGTCCAGCCCTATTTCACCCGCAACCTCCTCGGCAATGAGTCTGTTATCCCCTGTTATCATTACCGGTGAAACATTTATATCCTTTAAATCGGAAATAAGCATTTTAGAATCCTTCCTCGGGGGATCGTATAATGGTATGATTCCCCTTATTTCCAGCTTATCGGTTCCTGTTGCTATTGCAATAATCCTGAAACCCTGTGAAGAAAAATATTTAACATCATCCGTGTATGAATCCGGAATATTCCCTGATAGATTGGCAACAACCTGGGGTGCGCCCTTTATTATCCTGGTTTGAATTCCATTCTCCACTATTACTGCCTCAGTTCTTTTAATTGCCGGATCAAATGGCACAAATTTTGTTCTCCGTGAATAATCTGGTTTTATGGATTTTGTTTCGGCATAGTCCAGAATGGCATTGTCTATGGGGTCCTGGCTTTCCCTCTCTGATGCATATGAAGCATATAGTATAAGTCCTGATTCGTCCCCGGAATAAACCTTGGGTTCCCGGAGGGTGAGCTTATCCTCTGTTATGGTGCCGGTTTTATCCATGCATAGAGTATCCATGGATGCGGCATCCTCTATTGCGGAAAGCCTTGTAACTATTTCACCGCGCTTGGACATGTGAAGGGCACCAAGGGCCATGGCAATGGTAAATGTGGCAGGAAGTGCAACCGGAATGGATGCTATAAGCACAACCAGGGCAAATGGTATTACATCGGTTAGGCTTACCCCCTCATAAATGGAGAAGAATACCAGTGCAATAACAAGGAGCACATCTATTGTAATTAAATCCTTGACTATGCTCATTATGAGCTCTTCTATGTGTGATTTTGTTTTTGCGCTTTCCACGAGTTCTGTGGTTTTACCGAAATATGTTTTTGAACCGGTGGATACAACTAAACCGTTAGCCTCACCCCGTTTCACTATGGAACTGGAATACACTGTTCCGCCCTTCTCCCTTGTGACGGATAGAGATTCTCCAGTAAGTGCTGACTGGTCAATTTCCAGTTCATTATCCATAATTTTTATGTCTGCCGGTATTACATCGCCAAGCCGGAGATGAACGACATCACCGGGAACCAGCATTCTGGCTGGGAGGACAACCCATTTTTTATCTCTTAGGATTCTGGCCTGAACCGATAATTTCTTTTTCAATAATTCAACAGCATTATCTGCCTTGGATTCCTGCGTATAGGATATAACTCCGTTGAAGAGAACAAGGAACAGGATTATAATTGTGTCATCATATTTATGAAGAAAAAATGTTATGATAATGGTAAGCTCAAGCATCCATGGAATCGGGGCCCAGAATTTTTTCAGAAATTTAATAATACTGCTCTGCTTCTTTTCAGCAACTTCATTGTATCCATATTCCTGTACCCTGTTTTCAGCCTCGGCAGTGGTCAGCCCATCAGGGGTTGCATTCAACTTTTGAAACATGGCATCCAGTGTGCTGTTATCCTGTTCATCCATAAAATCAAAAAACAATGTTAATATGAAATATAAATTTATTTAAAGTCGTAACATTATTCAACAAAATCCTTTGAATTTTTGATTTATGCTTTCTGTCGTTCATTTACTGCTATATTTTTCTGATGCTTCAGATTTGAAATAAATATTGTTGAATTGCTTCCGTATTTTTTGAAGAGGTATATTGCCGATGCTATAACCGGAATTATGAGTATGAAGAATGAATAATCATATCCGATGAATCCTAAAATATAACCAAATACCAGGGGGATAACCATGAATAATACATTGTTATATGCCATAAAATACGAATTTGCTGCACTCCTCTGTTCAACCGTTGTCCCCCTGGCGATCATGATTGTGGACATCGGGAATATTGAACCGTGTGGAATTCCAAGCAACATCATGAGAAGGATGAACTCAGTAAACGTGGAGAGAAAAGGAAACATGGTAAGTGCAAATCCTGTTATAATTATTGAAATAATCAGAGGGATTTTTATATGCTTTAAGGGGTGTATGGTGATGGCAATTCTTGTAAGGAATGATACTGAGAAGAAATAGATATATGGAGAATATGCAACTGCACCTGAAACATGGAATCTGGTTATCGCATACAGGGTCAGGAAAATACTTAAAGCTGCAAATGGAATATTGTATGTTGTTACTGTAAATATACTTGCCCTTAGGCCATCGTTTTTCATTACATTTGTCCTGGTTTCATTCTTTGTGTCAGGGAATTTTATCATGGTGGATACAATTATCCCTGCAAGGACTACCGGTATGAAAACCAGGAATACATCCCTGTATGTCACGAAGGTCAGTACATAATCCTCTATACTTGGTCCGAGGATAAGGCTAAGGCTGAGCCCCACTGAATAAAGTGAGATTAATCTTTCACGTTCTTTCTGATCCCTCAATAATGAGGATGAAGTGATGAGATTGGGCATCATAATACCGTAAGCAAGTCCTGCAAAGGCTGAAATTAGCCATATGGTAATGCCGTTGGCAAAATAATAACCTACCAGCGCTACCAGTATAGCAATGTTGGCACCGATGAACAGTTTCCTCCTTAAGCCAGAATTAAGTCTGGGGTTAATATAAAAGGTAACTGTGAAAGTAAATAAATATATAATAGCAGATATGATTCCCACCAGAAAACTTGAAAAACCAAGGTCTATTTTTGCGAGAAGTGGCACAGTGGTAATTATCATATTATTTGTTGCCCTCATCGAGAATGTCATTATTATTACTGTAATGGCGAGATATATAAAACTGATATTTTTCTTTTCCATGAATATCTGTTATCTAATATTACAAAATAATATATAAATATTTATCTACAAATTATATTTTAATAAAATGTTTATCAGTAAAATATATACATGCTTATATCCCGGAATTGAATTTGTATATATGAAAAGTATTCTGCTTCTGGACGGCGATCAAAGCTTCGGTTTCCGATTTGCAAAAGATTTTGCCCATATTTATAAAATATATTTACTCTATCCACGAAGAGGAATGGAAAATTTTATAGAATCAATTATGGCACTTCATGATGATTTTGATTATATAATAAATAACTTCAATGTTCCATTTTATTCAACTAATATCATGAATGTGGAAATGATTAAAGTGGTTCAGGAACTCATAAACTCCAGATTTGAACATGGTAAAAAGGTACTTATATCAAACCAGATGGTCTATTCATCTTCTCCGGAACAGAAAACAGAGAAATCCATTACAGAACCGGAAACAACATACGGGAAAATGATGCTAAATGCTGAGGAGCTTGTTAGGAATAATGACCATTATATCATAGTAAGAAGCGGTATGGCCTACGGAAAATGTACCTATAACATATATACCGATATACTTACTGCCATAAGGGGAAATATCCCGCTGAAACTGGATAACCGGGTTGTGCTGAATCCTGTACTTAATTCAGATCTATCAATGATAGTGGGCAGGGCAATGGATGATATTGACCATGATACCATTAATGTGGCTGGAAATGATGCCATGACATTGTATCAATTCGGTAAACATCTTTACGATTCTATTCGTGATGATAGATGCCCATTTATAAGTGTAAATAATGGGCAGCCCCTGAATTATAGTATGAGCTCAAATAGGGTGAAGGGTATGTATAAAATTCGATTTACAGGGATGGAAGACATGGATTTCCTGAATTTTATGAGATAAAATATTGGAAACATATCATGGCTCAGTGATCAGCGCCCGCAAAAATGATCTTACGGAGGAATAGCTTATACTGTATCTGGCCAAGGTATCCTGATTTCCCACCTTTATTGTAATGGCATCGGGATTCATTTGAAAAGCGTCTTCGTCTGTGGCATCATCCCCAATAATGATTGCCAGCCTGTTAGCATTTCTCACCATTTTAATTGCCCTGCCCTTATTAACACCGGGTATTCTCAATTCACAAATGTCTATGCCGGTGTACATTTCCATATTGTACTGTAATGCCAGTGATTTAACCTCCTCCATTACTGCTTTTCTTATGGATTTACTGGTGATATTTCCTGTATGAAATAATACACCACCTGATTTTCTATAGATTCTAAGACCGGGAAATTTATTTACTAGATAATAATTTTCATCATACAGTTTCAATGATAACTCTTCGTATTCATGGAAGCCTGGTACTACTAGTGTTTCCCCGTTTATGTGGAAGGTCGCACCGTGAAGTCCGATTATATTATAGTCACCTATAAAACTAGTTATTTCTCTTACATCCCTGCCTGTAACTATATATGTTTCATACGATCGGGCAATAGAAGATAGGAGGCCTATCAATTCACAATCAGCCTGGTTGATTTCCGGGTCCTTGATTATGGGAACAAGTGTTCCATCATAGTCCAGAAAAATCTGAGGTGCCATATATTTTATACCATTCGCAAGTTCAAGTAGTTTATTTTCATGCATTGTCATAATTACTGTCAGCAACATTTATAATTCTTCTGTACCACCAGTTACTATTCTTTGTGATCACATATTTTTTCATCTTTTCAAGCCTCAATTTTCTTTCCTCTTTGCTCATTTCCAGGGCCCGAACTATAGAACTTGCTATTTCATTTATGTTATTAGGGTTCACGATTAATGCACCCTTCAATCCATCTGCTGCACCTGCAAATTTAGAAAGTATCAGAACACCTTTTCTGGTTGTTGCCACAAACTCCTTGCTCACAAGATTGAGGCCGTCAACCAGTGGTGTAATTAAGGCAATATCACCATTTGAGTAGATAGTCAATAAAGACTTGAATGGTATCTTACGGTACATATATACTATAGGGACCCAGCTGGACGTACTGTACAGGCCATTCACCCTGCCAATCTCCATTTCAAGCTGCCGTTTTATTTCATCATATTCTGGAATTCCTGTCCTGCTGGGAGTGACATTCATTAAATATACAAATTTTCCGGCAAGGTCTCTTCTATAGCTCAGGACTTTATCGATGGCTTTTACCCTCTGAATAAGGCCCTTTGTATAATCCATCCTGTCTATGGAAAATATAATAGAAACCTTCTTCATGTGATGAAGCCCGTGTTTTCCTGTAAGTGGTTTATAAAGTTTGGTATCGATGCCAAGAGGCACGGAAAGCGTTTTGAAATGATTGACCGGCTTAATATTATTGTATTCCAGCGTGTTCCGGAAATTCTTTTCATAAAGCCGTATATGGAATGTTATCAGGTTTGCCTTTGAAACGCTCCTGGCAAGAAATCTCCCCTCCGGAAGTATGCTAAAGAATTCGGGTGATACCCATGGAATGTGCCATGAAAATATAATATTATTATTGATACCCATATTTCTAAGTATTGATGGGATCATCATTAACTGATAATCATGGATCCAGATAGTAGTTTTGCTATCAATTTTTTCCATTATTGCACCTGCAAATTTTTCATTTGCAATATAATAATATTTGAACCCTGTGGCATCCAGCTGTATGTTATTCCTGAAGTAATGGAAAAGTGGCCATAACACCCTATTAGAATAGCTGTTATAAAATCCAAACTTCTCTTTATCTGTAAGGTATATTCGCCGGATGGTATAACCTTCTACCTCTTCTTCCTCATGCGCCCTATCGATTCTGCTATCACCCCAGCAAACCCATGTTCCACTGTACTTCTTGAGGACACTGTTCAGGGCAGTTGCAACCCCTCCAACGTTAGATACCCTGATATTCCTGCCTCCCTGTGTGCGGTAAGAAAAGGGTGCCCTGCTGGTCACAATAAGAAGCTTATCCATGAAAATATAATACCTGATAATTAAAAAGTTTATTTATTGAAGTTTGCACCTTTTTTCCTCATGGCCCTGTTCAATTTTACAGCGGCTCTTATGACACCAAGATGTGTGATAGCCTGCGGGAAATTCCCCAGCATTTCATTGCTATTATCAAAATTCAGTTCCTCCGAGAACAGCATTAAATGATTTGAATATGATAATAAATTCTCAAATGTTTCCTTGGCATCCTTTATACGGCCCATGAGGATTAAATCCTCCACGTACCAGAAAGACAGTAAAAGAAATCCATTGTCCTTACCTGTTAGTCCATCGTCGTTTCTGTACCTGATGAAAATTCCATCATTATTCTTTAAATCCTTTTCTACCTTTTCCAGGGTAGAAAGAAATTTCGGGTCACTAGCCTTGATAAATCCGGTGAGAGGCATTCTGAGAATGGAGCCATCCACCTCGTCACTTCCGTAATACTGTGTAAATGCATTTACATTTGAATTATATCCCTTCTCCATAATTTCTGTCCTGATTTCTCTTCTGAACTTCATCCATTCCCGGTATGGCGCATGATAACCAAGGGATTTTCCCATGATAATAGCCCTGTGGAATGCAGTCCATGATATAAATTTTGAATAAATATAGTGCCTGGGCTCAGCCCGAAATTCCCATATGCTGGAATCCGGAACCTGCCATATATCCTTTAAGATATCGAGTATTTCTATAATAAAATCCCATAGATAAGTTGTAACCAGGCCGCCCGCCTCATAAAAGCGGAATACCGCATCTACAATTGAGCCATACTGATCGATCTGTAATTGATCTGAAGCTTTATTTCCTATTCTTACAGGGCGGGAATTCATATATCCTGAAAAATTTACATCTGTTTCATCAATATCGGTTACGGAATTAATCGGATATATTGTTCTTACCTTTGAATCTTTCTGAACTATAGCCATTAAATCATACAGGAATTTTGAAGCTTCATCTTTCAGACCGATAAGGGAAAGTGATTCTATTACATATGCAGTGTCCCGTATCCATGTATAACGGTAATCCCAGTTTCTTTCACCGCCGATTATTTCCGGCAAACTTGTAGTAGGAGCTGCAACCATCATTCCGGTAGGTTCATAGAAAAGCCCCTTCAGTGTAAGTGCGGACCTCAGAACATAATCATAGTAAAGACCACTGTAATTTATTTTACCTGTCCATGACCTCCAGTAATTCCTGCTTTCCTCAAGCCGGTCATATGAACTGTACTGTTCAACACTTCCTATTTGCCTCACACCACTCAATACCACGATCCAGTGGTATGTCCCTTTCCTCATGGTTATATTATTATAAACCTCTCCTTTCCCCTTATTAAGTTTCAAATTTGTTGAAACTCCCAGTGTATTATTTTTAGAGGAAAAGAGATAGCCGTACCTGTTTTCGGTTATCTTTACATGATCGGCACCGAAGTTGAAATCGGGTTTCACATCTACTGTAATATCGATATCGGAATATGGTGCCTCGATAAACCTATGTATTTCAGGGAAATTTATGGTACTGTAACTGGAAACTGGAAGGAAATCTGTAAGTCTCAAAACAACGTGATTGTCATTTATGAATTCTGTAATAAGTATATTTGTAAATTCCTCATAATACTGGTTTACATGGCATGCTGCAATTGGTTTTGTTTTAAAATATCCACCTTTCTGTGCATCCAGAATTGAATCAAAAACCGGATTTGAATTGAAATCAGGAAAACACGCCCAGTCAACCGTGCCATCCATTCCTACAAGTGCGGCAGTCCTGTTGTTTACTATGAATCCGTGATCCTTTATTTTGAGGTAATCTGAACTGTATGTATTCTTTATATTATGTAAACCCCTATATGATCCCATTGGAAATAAAGCATTATAATATATAAAGAGTTTTTGAATTAGTCAATATATATGCTAAATTAGTTTTACTATGTCTTAAGTTGATTTTTAGAAATTGTTTTTTCCATTACATTGATTCTTCTGGATAGTTTCCTAATGTCCGTTGCCCCTAGAACTGCTATGAATAATAAGACAGCAGTATAAATTAATGAAACAACAAATTTGTAATTAAACTTTGAGAAATATTTAATTATTTCCATTGTATTGTATATTATGACCCTTGTGGATGATTCTATCCTATTAATAAAGAAGGCGCAAGAAGCAGAAAATAATAACCGGTTAAGGGAGGCCATTGAATTATATACAGGAGCGGCGAAACTCTTGTTGGAATCATCAAAAGTTGAAAATCCTGAAGTGGCGGCACACAGGGAGCAACAGGCAAAGTCCATGTTTACCATAGCAGAAAATCTAAAAGAGAAACTCCATAATATGGAAAATTCTAAGGAAAATAAGATAGATGCATCCGGTGGAAAGGGCGAGATTAATAACCCCGATAAAGAGCAGGATATGAATATAGAAGCAGAACAATCAGATCAAAATCAGCTCCAGAAAGAATCCATGCAGGTTAATAATGAAAATAAAGTTATTAAAGAACAGGACCTGAACATGAAAAATACTCCGGAGGATCAGGAATTTCTTGATGCAATGGGCATTGATAATATAAATATCCCTGACATTTCATTCGATGATGTTGCTGGACTGGATATGGTCAAGGATGAAGTAAAGGTCAAAATACTTTTACCTCTGGTAAAAAAAGATCTCGCAAAGGTTTATGATATCAGTGCAGGTGGGGGAATTCTTATGTATGGCCCACCGGGGAATGGAAAAACGTTCATAGCAAGAGCCATAGCTCATGAAGCCCATGCATACTTTATCAACATAAATCCTTCCAATTTACTCAATCAATGGTTCGGGAGATTTGAAAAAAATATTGAAACGCTTTTCAGATATGCATCAAAGCATTCCCCTGCAGTATTATTCTTCGATGAAATCGACGCCATTACTCCTAAGCGGGCTAAAACCAATTCCAGTTATATGAAAAGGGCAGTGCCGGCATTACTCTCAGAAATGGATGGAATCGTTGCTAGAAAACATACATTGTTAATCATAGGGGCAACAAACAATCCATGGGATATTGATGAGGCTTTCCTTAGACCTGGAAGATTTGGAGAGCGTATATATATTCCACCACCTGATGTGAAAGCCCGTAAACTTCTCTTTGAAATGTATTTAAAAAACGCCATACATGATGAGGTGGACTATGATTATCTTTCCAGTATTACAGAAAATTTCTCTGCTGCTGATATAAAATACGTTTGCAATAAAACAAAGGAGAATGTATTCAAAGAAGCCACAAAAACAGACGTTGTAAGAAATATAACAGAGAATGATATCTTAGAAGTTGTAAATGCCAGCAAACCATCAGTTAACAATGAACTTCTGGCCAAATATATAAAATTCCGGGACGCATAAAGTTTTATTGCTGCGTGGATTGCACGTCCTGACTTCCTTTACGCCCTCATGCATAGGGTTTCCGCCCCTAAATGCTAGAATAATGATTATCAATCAAATATTCATCTTAAATAAAATATATAGAATTTTTAAATTCTACGTTCTAATAATATTCTCATCCTAAAAAATTAATTTGAATGCTCTTCCTGGGTTTTCTTGGCCTGATTTATTATATCTTCCAGGCGCTTTTCTTCTGCAGTTAGAGGTTTGGCTTCTGTATGGGGAGTGGATTCTACATAATCAGTAGAACTTTTGTTCTCAGTCATAGAATTTACAATATCCTGAGCCTTCGGGGTTTTTACCTGTGAGCTTGAGGCTACTGTTGATGATATTGATTCTATCTGATTCATCAGTATATCAGATGCCTGCTCGCTTAATGTCATGGATTTTTCTAGGTCCTGAGTGAATTGAGCTATCTCCTTTTCAGAAACCTGGCTCAATCTCAGTATATCTGCACTGTCACCTATTGCAGAATTTATAGTGTGTGATGTTGTCATATATTTTAATGTTAGAGATACATTGTCCAGTAGAAGTTTCATGTCCTCAAGACCGGCTATAGCTGTATCAATCTGGGCCACATTATTTGCAAATAGCTGAACCTTCTGGGTATTTCCCTGTTGACTGGCTGTTAGAGCATCCTGATAATAGGCATCTCTGATTCTCTGATAATCACGTATACCTCTGTTGATTGCCCCTATCTGCGTTCTAATTTTTGATTGACCTTCCAGAGCCCTTTCTTCGAAATTTTTTCGAATTTTAAAACCAACCATAATAATATGTAATATTAAATACTTATTAAATTTTGCTATATAAGAATCCCATGTTTCTAATCATTTGATAGTTTTCAGATAGTCGTCGTATTTTTTTATTAATGCATCATCAACAGATGGTTTTATGCCAGAAATCACATTGAGAACGTCATTTGTTTCTATATAGACTTTTTTACCCATTTTTACAGCCTCCATAAAACTATTTTCGCGGGTTTTTCTGCAAATAAATTCGATATCGGCACCTGAATAATGTTCGGTTTTCTTTGCCAGTACATCATAATCAATGTTTTTTACAGCCTTAACTTTCATGAGATTGAGCTCGAGTATTTTTTTTCTTGCCTCATAATCCGGCAATGGAACATATATTTTAACATCAAATCTACCGGGTCTCATAATGGCTTCATCTATCTTCCATGGGTTATTTGTGGCAGCGATAATAAAAACATTTTTATTTTTCTGGGAATTTAGACCTCCTACTTCCTGCAATAACTGTGAAACTCCACGCTGGGAGGCGTCTGAATCTGATGTATCTCTCCTGGGCACCATGGAATCTATCTCATCAAAGAATATTATGGAAGGAGACAGTAGATACGCTGCCTTGAACAGTGAGGATATATTTTTTTCAAATTCCCCGAAGAATTTGCTTGATAGGGATGACTGGTTTACATTTATAAAATTAGCCTTGACTTCATTAGCTATAGCCTTAACTATGAATGTTTTGCCAGTACCGGGAGGACCGAACAGTAGCATTCCACCCCCGAAGTTTATATCATATTCCTCGGATAATTCTTTATATCTCATCGGATATATTATTTTTGACATGATCTCATTTTTTACGTCGTTTAAACCTGCCACATCATTGAAGGTAACATCAGGAATTTCCGGTTCACTAATGTCCAGCGATGCAAGGATTTTCTTTCCCTCTGATGCCTTATCGGTGGTAACTGAGTCCTTATCAAGAGATTCTATAATTTTTAATATTGCGGCTGCCTGATCCTGTTTTTTTCTTTTCAAGGCGCCGGGGAGTGTTTTAGTTAGCTCCGTGATTTTATCATAAGCGATTTTATAAAGTTTTATAGCTTCATCCTTATTTCCCTTGGTTTCAGAATTTATTGCTCTTTCCAGGTATTCGTTTATTTCTTTTATTTTTGCGTCGTAATTCATAGATCACCTATTTATCAATAACAGTACCTTTATTAAATAATTTATATTTTTTCCAGCCGCAGATTATTGTATTTAATTCAAGTTTAATTTCATATTCTTCTGGAAAAATTGCAAAGCCTACCATTTTATTCCAGACAAATTTCGAAAAAAATAGATAATCTTTATCACCATCTCCTTCAAATAAGACCATGTTAACCTTTGTACCGTTCAAAATACCCAGGTCCGGCATTGCAACGTCTGTTTGTTTTTCCTGGTCTGCAGCACGGTTTATATCCGTTATTGCACCTGCTACAAGACATCCTGAATGTACATTATACATTTCTAGAATTTTTTTTGATACATTAATGTAATTAGCAGATGTTGTTTTATTCTGAATTTCAGAATTATAATGGTGCAGAATCCCTATAACTATAAGTGTCATCAAGACATCGATTATTAATAAAACTCCATTATATAAATTTATTTATTAGAATCACATTCATGCTTTTCCATTTTAAATCAGGCGATTCTCCCCCCATATGAGTAAATATCTACAAAATTATTTATATTATAAATCGGTAGACACTGATATGAAATTGAATTATAGAAAATTGAAATTGCCGCTGAAAAGCCCTTTTACCACAAGCTTTGGCACTGATACAGATAAGGATGTTTTTGTTTTTATTCTGGAACATAATGGTATAACAGCTTATTCAGAAAGTGTAACAGACGAGAATCCATTTTATGGGCCTGAAGACAATTATACGGCATTCCATATTATAAAAGATTATCTTTCACCCATTGTGAAAGAACTACCAGAACCTGCTGAATTTAATGAGAGATCACAATTCATAAAAGGCAATAATATGGCAAAGGCTGCTATGGAAATGTTACTATATGATTATCACGCAAAACTGAAAGGCCAACCACTGGATAAATTCATGGGAAAATCCAGGGGCTATGCAGATGTTGGAATCTCCCTGGGAATGGACAATATTGAAACAACACTGAAAAAAATACAGGATGCCCTGGACAGAGGTTATAAGAGAATCAAGGTAAAGATAATGAAAGGAAAGGAAATGGATATATTAGGTTCCGTGAGGGATAGCTTTCCAGATATCACATTAAGTGCAGATGCAAATAGCGATTACACTGAGAAAGATTTTGATCTTGTCAAGAAAATTGATAGATATGATCTTGTTTATCTGGAACAGCCACTGTATCATGATGATATAATTTATCATGCAAGACTTGCAAAGCAAATGTCCACACCAATATGCCTGGATGAATCAATAACATCACCTGAGAAAGCACAGAAAGCATTTGAAATGGATGCCTGTAAGGTTATAAACATTAAGGAGGGACGGTTGGGTGGCATCGAAAATTCACTTACTGTTATGGACATAGTAAAATCATTCAATGGCCATGTATGGATCGGCGGAATGCTTGAAACCGGAATTGGCAGGGCCTTCAATGTATCTATAGCGTCACTGGAAGGTATTAATTACCCGGGCGACACGTCTCCAAATGATAAATATTTCTTACATGATATTGTTAAAAATCCATTCAAAATGGTCAATGGCACTATAAAACCTAACAAAGGGAAGGGTACAGGGATACTTATCGATAAGGAGTATCTGAATAAATACACTATTGCTGAAGGTGTTTTATAATGAAGGATATACTGGAATATTTCAATATGCAGAAAAATACTATGATTTTAGACCTGAAAACGCTGATCGAAATGGAAACCCCATCAACGGAAAAGCCAATGCTGGACAAATTTGCATCTTTCATGAGTGAATATATAAAGAAACATACCGGAATATATCCGGAGATTATTGATTCTGAAAAAGCCGGAAAAATACTGCGACTTAAAATACAGGGAAAAAACGCGGAGCAGGTACTGCTTCTCTGCCATTACGACACGGTATTTCCTGCAGGAACACTTAAAATCAGGCCGTTCAGGATTGCTGATGGTAAAGCGTATGGGCCGGGCATCTTTGATATGAAAACTGGAATTGTACAGACTATTTATGCACTTAAAGCCCTGATTAAGAATAATCAGTTGTTGAACAGTGTTGTTCTATTGATTACCTCTGATGAGGAAATTGAATCGGCTTCGTCCAAGGATATTATTATAGACGAGGCAAAAAAATCATTGTATACCCTTGTAATGGAGCCATCTCTAAACGGGTCTTTGAAAACAGAGAGAAGCGGTGTTGGAACTATTACTGTTACTGTTTATGGTAAAGCCTCCCATGCCGGCCTTGACCCTGAAAGTGGTGCAAATGCAATATATGAATTGGCATTTATGATACCGGACATTATTTCTCTCAATGATAAAAATAAGGGAACATCACTGAACCTTGATGTAATAAATGGCGGAAATAGAACAAATGTCATTCCTGACTTCTGTCAGGGCATCATGGATATACGGTACCGTATACCGGATGAATCTGATAGAGTTATTAAAGTATTGAATGAAATTCCTGTAAAAATAAAAGGAACCAGAAGGCAGTTGGAATACACACTGAGACCCCCGCTTATAAAAACGGCAAAATCGGAGGAACTTTATAAAAAAGTCAAAAAACTTGGATCGGAAATAGGACTTGAACTTTCACAGGCCTCTGTGGCGGGGGGAAGCGATGGAAATTTCTGCTCCTATTACTGCCCAGTCATAGATGGGCTGGGTGCTGTGGGTGCCGGTGCACATTCGGACAGTGAATACGTGATTGTAGATAAAATTCCGGAGCGAACTGCCCTTCTGTATCTAATATTACAGAATATACATTGAATATTATTTATGATATTATAATTATTCATCATTTTCCTGGATGATGCCCGCAATGCTCTTATTTATATTTCTCCAGAGTTTGCTTCTTTTTTCCATGTAATTAATTTCATCTCGGGAAATTAATAATTTTGGAATAGATTCGGGTATATAGTAGTTTTCATAATCTTTTAAAACAAGAGATTCAACAATACTTTCCATTACAATTATTTTATTGTTCGTTCTGTTTTTTTTATAGCTATGCTTAAAAGGTTTTAATCCTGAAAACTTACTAATGATAAATGCAACATATGATATATAATGTGGTTCAATATGTAAGATGTTTATATCCCTGAAATCATAATTTGCTCCTATGATAGCATCCCTGAAATCCCGAATTCTCTCTATTGCGGTTCTTTTCCCTTTATTCCTGTATTCAATGGAATCATAATGATATGAAGGGAATGCAATTAAACTGCCTATCTGTATAATTCTCGCAAGTAAATCTATATCTTCATATTCTCGCAGGTTTCTCCACCCGCCGGACCTGTGTATTAAATCTCTTGGAATTATCATAATATCCGATATAAGCACTTTTTTCTCCTGCTTCTTCAAAAAATTATGTATTATATCTGATATCTCTGGCCCGTATTTAATATGTGGATTGAATATTATCAGGATATCGCCTGTACTCTTTAAAAAAGCTAGCTGTTTTCCTGCACCGTATGTACTGAATTTCGTATTAATAAATTCAATATTTTCAGATCTAAAGTTAACTATTTCATGGGTCGAAACTATCAGTTCATATGGATACCCTATTTCCTCAGCTATACTCATAATACTTTCCACTGACTTTTTAACATCCTCTGTTATTTCCATTGCAACGGTACAGAATGATATTTTTATTCTCCTGGAATAGGATACAGGCATACTTTTTACTTCATAGGATTCCATCTTACATTACACTGAGCTACCTCATGCCAAGGCATAGAGGCTTCCTGATTCATGGACAATGTTTACCCTTACATATGGACTTATATTTAATCCTTCAAGGGCAGAGGCATCAATCTCCACAGGCGTATATTCCCTTAAGCGCTCCGCAGGTATTTTATTCATAAGAGCTGAAGCCTTAATTTAAGTGCTTCTATTATTTCTCTTATTATTATTGTTATTAAAATATATCATATAAATATTTGTATTCCAGAAATTCATCCACATCATAAACTCAGTGGCTTTCTTTCTGGTAGGTTGATTTGTAAATTGTAAGTTGAATTAAAGTTTATTGGTTCAAATAAATTTGTTCATTCTGTAAGCATTCTTCGAGCCGTTAACACTCATGGAATAATATGAACTGAGAAATTCAGAGGCTTTATAGCCGTGCCTCCTGTAAAAATTTATAGCTCCTGTGTTTTTTTCCCTGACTTCAAGAATTATTGTCTTATATCCCCTTTTTCTTGCCTCGGCTTCCATGGAATCGAGGAGCATGGAACCTATACCACGCCTGTGGTGATCCGGAATAACACCTATGCTTTCCAGATCAACAGAGGTGGAATCCATTTGGTTCATTGTTGCATATCCATAAAGTATTGAGTTTTCTTCCGCAACCATGGTGAAGCCTGCAGTATTCTTAAGCATCATTTTAAGCATATAATTTGAATAGGCGCCATCACCGAATGCTTTGTATTCTATGTTACATATGCTTTTGAAATCTGATTCCCTGTAAAATCTTACATCCATATATTCACTATTCCTGGTAAGTATATACCTGATACTTTCATAATTATTCTCCATCCTGATTGTATTCAGAGATTGCATTATAAAGATTTATGTGAAGACCCTGCAAACTGCTGTCTCTGGATATGATATTTTTCAATGAAGCGCTTATCATGGGATCAAATACCATGATTTCATGGGGTTTTATTATATTTATAACAGGTAATATATACGTCCTGAACAGTGATTCTATTATATAATCAAAGGTAACGATTCCGTTGAATTCCGTCCTTCCGAAAAGATTCAGAAATGTCTGTTTTTCCTTTGTTCTCAGCGGTATAATATTTATCATGGAAACATTGCTGGATTTTTCAGTAATTAAATGGTACTTGTTTCTATAGAATTCCTTGTCATCAAAATTCTCAGGATCATTCCCGTGTATTCCATTGAAATTTATTATGAGTTTCTCTGTTCTATCACCGTTTAGCTTCAAAACTGTAAAATCATCGATTGTAAAAAGCATGTTTATATCCTGATAATCCAGATCATCGTGCTCCAGCCCGCCAGGAATAAAATCATCTCGGTCTACATATGTGCAGTCTTCTATAATATCGACGTTGAAAAGAAAATCTATCGCATTATTCCTCAACTCATCCAGTTCATCCATGGTATCACCAAACAGTGTTCATGAACGCCACGGGGGTGATTCGAACACCCGATCCACAAGGGAACCAGCTCTCAAGGCTGGCGCCGTACCACTGGGCCACCGTGGCATTAAAAATTATTTGCGAAGCCGTCCGTTGGATCTTATAGAAGGCCTGCTCTTGTCGCTTCCTAGTCTGCCATGGCCCAGCCCCCTGTTTTTATATGCAGCAGATGTTAAACCTCTGTATGCCCTTCCCTTATTCTGTGGCTCGACTATCCATGAAATCTTCGGGTCGTTGTATATTGCAGGCACTGCCTTGTCAACAAGTATTACCTCGTAATATTTGTAAAGTCCATCCTCACCTACATAATATGAATTTAATACCTCTGTGTTGGGATATTTATCTGCAACTCTCTCTTCTGCTATAACCTGAATGTTTTTCTTGAGCGTCATTTTTGTGTAACCCAGTCTTCTGGGTCTTCTTCCTCCCATTATTTTGGGTTTGTGCTGCCCCCCTCTTCTGACTCTTGCCCTTACTACTATATACCCTTCTTTTGCCTTGTATCCGACATTTCTGGCCTTATCAAGTCTAGTAGGATATTCTACTCTTTCTATGGCATTTCCCCTTCTCCATGCAATCATTCTTTCCTTTTGAATGCCGTATATGCTTGATTTCTTGAGGTGTTTCCATTCATCCCTTATTAAGCTGTATGAAGTTTCCATATTGTTCACTTTAGTTGTTACTCTATTTATAAATAATATTTATAGATTTTTGTTTCATAGTCTATAAAAATCAATATATAAACTGAATTTAGAAAGTTGAGCATCTACAATAAAATCAAAATAGTAAGGTAATATAAGGTATTGTTGAAAGGTTCGACTATAAGAAAGAGATACATACTTGTATTATGGGATTCCGATGCTGAGAAAAACGACAGATATATCTATAACTATTATCAAGTGAAAAGGAAATACAGAAACAACAATTTTTCCGTATTGATGTGCGATCAGCTGAATAAAAAGGCTGTCTGCAGTATTATTGAAAAAAGAGGTGGCAAAATTATTACTGTAAGCGGCACAATAAAAAAATGCAAGGCATCAATGATAAATGTAATAGACCATTCTGTTCATACATGATAAAATATTAACTATGAATTATTTTATTTCAATAATTTCTGAAATAAATGAATATAATTTCTTGTCCTTCTTTTTAATTATATTATAGAACCACATATCCCTCGAAACAGTGGCTATTGAAGTATGTGACATTGATGCAATTCGGCCTGCAAAAAACATATTATTGAATATTTCTGAATTTCTTTTACGCAATCCGAGTTTTTTGATATATGATGGAAAATTATATTTTATGTAATGATTATTCCTGGACTTTACTATCAGTGATATTCCGGCAGTTGTTTCCTTTGCATAGTTGTCCAGTGCAAAATCCTTGAACCGGTTTCCATAACATATGTCTGCATGTGATAAGAGATCGTATGCATCCATCAGATCCTCTGTATCACTGTATTCATATGATATATTCTCATTGATCCATTTCATGTAAAAATCTGTATCTTCATCCATCATGGACAATGACCGGAGAAGAGCGTTATAATCAGATGTCCTGAATGTATCCGATGTTAGATAGTATATGGATTCAGACGTATCCCTGCTGTTATCTCCGTAATCGGTTTCATGGACTCTGTAAAGATATAAGTCATTGATCATTGCCCTTATGTCTGGTTCGTTTAATTTTATAATATCATCTATTTGAATATCGGTTATAGCTATCCTTTCATTGCCCGCTATTTTCCGGAGAACCTGCTCAACCGATCGCCTGAAACTCTTATAATTTACCTCATTCTTCCGCCTGTATGGAGTCATTTCAATATCCAGTGACCTGGATATTATTTCCTTAGCGTTGTTTTTTGCCTTGAATGAATAATAATCGTTCATGGTTATTACAACAGGATTTTTTGTATTTTTTATAATATCAAGGAGTTCTGAAATGCCACCGGTATCGCCTCCGGTTGACTTATTTCTGGATTCAAAGATATTATCGGCTTCATCTATGAGAATAAGTTTGTCCGGTGTTCTTGTATTTTCATCAAAAAGGTCTCTGTACTCTGATGCCATAAGGGCAATCTTCTTCATATTTTCCCTGTTTCGCTGCTCCGAGGCGTTCATTTCTATAATACTGAGTCCTGCATAACGTGCAAGGGCATAAGCAGTGCTTGTTTTTCCTATTCCCTGCTGACCCCAGAGTATCAATGCTTTCTTTGTTTCGGAATGGTTAACCCACGAATCGATCCATGATACCATTGCATGCCTTGCTTCTACGCTGAGAATCAGAGCATTGATATCTGAAGGTCTGTAATCATCTGCAAATGACATCAATGTACCTTTGTTCCGGGTGCCATCTCCCTGTCCGGCTTTAAAAGTGAAACACCCTTATCATCTTCAACGGCAAGGAGCATTCCCTGGCTCTCCAGTCCCATAAATTTGGCCGGCTGGAGATTATTCAGTATAACCAGCTGTTTATCCATCATTTCCTCAGGTGTATAGTAATTGGATATACTCGAAATAATTTGTTTTTTTTCCTCGCCCAGATCTACTATTATCTTCAATAAATTTCTTGATTTTTCGACCTTTTCACATTCCACAACTCTGCCTACTCTGATATCCAGTTTATGGAATTCATCTATGCTTATCTCTTCCATAACCTGTATTTTAGCGATTAAATATAAACTTATTCATTGCGGAATGTTTTTTTGAAGGATAGGGGATTTAAAGCCCTGATGAATTCCAGTATCTGATTCAGTGTTATCTGTTTGATCAGAATGGCAATGCCTAAAAATATAATAATGGATGCAACCGCCACTGGAAGAAATAATAAAATATCATATACGTGAATATAGTATGTTATTACGTAAAGGAATACAAACTGAGCTGCTGCAGGTAACATCTGATAAAATATAGTCATATTTGGCCTCATGGACTCTGTCCTGAGTACAATTAAACGATAGGCAACTGTTTCAAAAAGCATGGCAGCAAAAGTACTCACTGCTCCCCCAAGAACCCCAAGGGATAGGGAACTGACACCGAAAATTGATGGTGGAATCAAGACCACATCAAGCACTATATTGATAATAAGTGCAACAACCGTTATTTCCCCGATTCTTCTTGTAAGCCCCCTGGCAACCAGACTCGAAGAATATGCCGTATTAATTGCAACCAGATACGCAGAAATAGAAAGAAAGATGAGTATGTCTGCATATGGAATAAGGGCTGCCGACCATAGATTTGCAACGTAAACCCTGAGTGCTATAAAAATGATGACTGCGGGCAATATAAATAGAGATATTATCCTCTCGAATGAGGACACGTCGCCCTTGAATTTTTCATGATCAGAACTTTTCATTAAAAGTGGTATGAAAAATACACTGATTGTGCCTGAAAATGTAGTGATTGGCCCAGTAATCCTCTGGAGACTGGCAAAAGCACCGGTTGCCACTGCGTGCCAGTAGAATTCTATAAGAACCTTGTCTATATTTCCACTGACCGTGCCGATTATTGAGGCAAGGGCAAGGGGATATGCAATTTTCGTGTAAGCCCGAAATAGTTTCATTGATGGCTTTTTAAATTTCCACGGACGCCCGAA
Organism: Thermoplasmata archaeon; assembly: GCA_021802205.1. GTDB lineage: Archaea > Thermoplasmatota > Thermoplasmata > Thermoplasmatales > Thermoplasmataceae > Ferroplasma. The sequence continues at coordinate 25,770 of JAKAAT010000003.1, read as the reverse complement.
TACAAATGATATGATAAAGTAAAGGAAATATGAAATACTGTATATAATTGCCATTACAACAGCAGCACTTAATGTATTGTAACCGGGTATTTTCAGAATATACGATATACCAAGTATTATAAAAAGAGAATTTCTTACCAGTGCCTCTGTTATCTGTGGAAGGGACATCCGTGCAGATTTCATCTTTGAATTGAAATATATATTTGGTACATCCTTTAATCGGTTAAAGAAAAAGTAAGGTAATAATAAGATTATTGTATAAATCTCCACATTGCTCTGAAAACCCCTGTGGAGAATGTCCAGCCATACAAGTAGGGATAATAACACAATGATCATTGTTATGAAAGTCTGAACCATTCTTATACTGAGAAATGTCCCATTGCATTCTCCCTCATCGTATTCTCCTGATGAAAGGAATCTCAGATGTGCGGTTCCGTATCCAAGGTCACCAACTATACTCAGAACTCCTATAAATGCCAGGGAAAAGCTCAAGAATCCCCATGCCTGCAACCCGACAAAACGTATGATAAAAAATAACCCTATATATCCGAATAAAGAATTTATAATCTGACCGAATACCAGCAATGGAGATTTTTTAGCAATCACTTAAAGTGCATATAATATTCATCGAATAAACTTTATGAATCTATTCTTTCCAGTATTTCTATCAATGCTTCCTCGTATTTTTCTGCAACCTTGCCATCTGTATCAAGATATTCCTTCGAAAGCACCGATGGTTTCGGCATTATGAGCTTTGTCTCTTTTCCGTGCTGGATTAAAACAACTTTGCAGGGAATAAATGCTCCTATATCCTCATTATCATGTATAAGTTCAACAGCGGCAGGAGGAGAGCAAACATCCAATATGTAATACGGGTCAATGGACTTATTCATTTTCGTGAATATCTCCTTAACATTCACGTATGAAAGTATAAGCCAGTTAGCTTCCTTGAGCAATTTATGGATTCTTCCAAATATTTCCTCTGCATCCTTATTGAATATCTTCTCGTATGAGTACATAAGTATACATTACAGGAAAATATTTAAACTTCATTTAGTGGATTTATTTAATTCAGGCTCTTCCATGATCATATACTGCAATTTTTTACCCTGCTTAATATATTTATAGACCGTATTTCCAGTATCACTATTCAATCTCAACTTGATCATGCCCTTTGATGAGCTCCGTGCAGATAAAACAGAAATCCCATCTACATAGAATTTTACTGGGCGGTTCCTGGAACCCACATCTATAAATAATGTTTTATTTTTGATTTCTATTACTGCATCCTGCATTATGTTTGCATCGTCTGATAATGTATCTACGTCTATCTTGAGGCCATAAGATTTTTCTAGTCCGTTCACCGTTTCTCCCTTTCTGCCTATCAGTCTCGGTATCTTGGAGTCCGGTACCTTTATGATTACCCTGCCTTCGGACATAACCTGAACATCGACATGATCTGTGTCCAGAAGCTGCATAATATCATCCCTGATCTTAGCCGCAGCCAGTGCGAACAGTGGATTCTGCCCGGTCTTTTCTTCGCCAACAGGGATTACCACAACCTGATCCCCGAAAGTATAGATTTCACTGACAGGCTTATTTTTGAGAAAGTCCCTGATTACTATTACCGGTCTTGCAAGGTCTTCCTGATTCAGCCCATAGGGTATTTTTATCTCATAATCCGTGGTGAGAACCTGTGCAACCATTCCATCCTCGATGAATAAAACTGTATCAACAACCTGTGGTATCAGCCCTAGCTCAATTCTCCCGACAAAACGCTGTATTGCATCTACAGCCCTCGTGGAATGAACAACACCTATCATTCCCACTCCGGCTAGCCTCAAATCTGAATATACTTTAAAATCTGATGTTACACGCATTTCATCGAAAACTGTATAATCCTCACGGACAAGCAGAAGAATGTCTCCAGTCTTTTCCATATCACCTTCCAGAGTTGTATACTGTGTTATATTATCATTTACCTGCAAATCCCGGGGTTTTTCCATAGTTTTTACTATCTTATTCTGTGAGGCGTAGTATTCCGCCAGTGCAGTAACAAATGTGCTTTTTCCAGCACCGGGAGAACCGGAGACCAGGATTCCATATGCCTTATTCTGAAGACGATCCATTATTCTTTTATCCAGCTTATAATCCTCAATGGACGTTTTTACCACCGGTCTTACGGCAGTTATTTCCATTATATCTGAAAATGGAGGCCTGGTTATGACTATCCTGAGATTCTTTAACTGTATAACCGTCGCACCGAACATATCCATTTCTATAAATGACTGATCCTCGAATTTGCCACGCTGTACTATATTATATGCAATTTTCTCGAGTTCACCGTATGATACAGTATAATCCAGTTCTTTCAGTACGACCTCTCCGGGTTTTCCTGTTTTTATAAGTGGTTTCATCCCTGCCTTTAGATGCACGGATGACGTATAATCATCGAAAAACTCCTGAATGTCTTTAACGTCTTTTTCCTCGCCCTTGATATATACAACATTGATACCCTTTATAGATGCAATAATACTCTGTATATGATCTCCAGTTACCAGTGTTGCATTATTGTCAAGCGCAATATTTCTTATTATATTGTCAATTTCTCCACTGTGTGCATTCTTTATCTGCCATTCCATGGGGCGATTCCCCATTATATCAATGTAAATTTTGCCAGTGTCGGATAGCTCTCTAAGTTTTTTGAGTTCTTCCAGAGCAGTAAAACCTATGGATCTGCCCTCATTTGCCTGATGTTCAATTTCTGCAATCATGGCTTCAGATAAAATGACTCTGACATCTTTTTTTCTGGCTATGTATTCCCTGAATTTTCCGCTAACTATTACCGATGTATCTGGTACGTAATCCACATTAGTTAATTGTCTATTATTATTTAAATAATTTTAATTTATAAAAAAGCTTGATTTGAATAGGTTTCAGGAGATTTTCAACAATCTTCTCACCCGGCACAGCGCACTGAAAAATTATTTAATGCAGCTGATATTTAAGGTATAATGGAAAAAACTGAAATCAGTATGAATGAGTACAGAGTCTTGAGTTATATTAAGGATAAAAAAGATGTGCCTGAGGACTCCATTGATATCGGTCTGGATGAACGTATCAGGTCCAGTGCAATCTCCTATCTTGAATTTAAAGACCTTATTAGTGTTAAAAAAGAGCAGTGTGATAAATTTACAGTCACCACTGAGGGGAAAAAGTATCTTGAACAGGGATTCCCTGAAGAACGACTTTACAGATTGTTAATTCAAAAAAAGAAATGTACCATAGCAGAAATAAAGGATATTCTGGGAGACGACTATAGAATAGGTATGGCTAATATAGCCAAAATGGGTATAAAACCGGTAAATGGAGTTATAGAATTCATGGATGGAAATTTTCTGGATGTATTTAAAACCATGAAGCAGGCACTCTCTGCTGTGGAAAGCGGTAGAAAAATTTCTGATGAAATGATTGAAGTATTCATGCACAGGGGGCTTGTTAACAGGCACAGAAACATGAAAAGAATAATTAATATATCTACAAAAGGAATTAAATCCCTGGAAAATTATGAAAATGAGGATTTTCTGGAATTGCTCACTCCTGAAATCATAGCCTCCGGGGAATGGAAAACACATAAATTCAGACCATATGACCTGAATTCAAGGGTAGAGCAGGTCAACGGGGCGGGACTGCACCCCCTAACATATCTCATAGAAAATATAAGAAAGATATTCCTTGAAATGGGATTTACAGAAATGCACGGACATTTTATAGAATATACGGGATGGAATATGGATATGCTATTCATTCCACAGGATCATCCTGCCAGAGACCTGCAGGATACATTTTATATAAATTCTGAAAATAATATTAAATTTGAAAACCCGGAAATACTGGATATAGTCAGAAAGGTCCACGAAACTGGCTATGGAAAGTACAGTGGCTGGAATTATAAATGGTCCGAGGAGGAAGCCAGAAGGCTAATATTGAGAACACATACCACGGTTAATACAGTGAGATATCTATATAATCACAGGGATACTCCACAGTTTATTTTTTCCATAGAGAAGGTATTTCGTCATGAAAGTGTTGACTGGAAGCACCTTTCAGAACTGTATCAGATTGAGGGGGCAGTCTGTAGTCCGGACGTGAACCTGTCGACGCTAAAAGGGCTTCTCAGGGAGTTTTATTCAAGGCTTGGATTTAACAACATCAGGTTAATACCTTCCTATTATCCTTATACTGAACCCAGCATGGACGTTGCTGTAGATATAAATGGAAAAGAGGTTGAACTTGGAGGTTCAGGAATATTCAGACCTGAGGTTACAAAACCTATGGGAATCAGATCACCCGTGCTGGCATTCGGCCTCGGGCTGGAAAGACTCGCGATGCTATACTATAATTTAAATGATATCCGGGAAATATACAACAGCGATCTGGACTGGCTCAAAAATTATAAAATAAGATTTTAAAGTTATGCAACTGTAGTTTCCTCCAGATTGCTTTTAGAAGGCAGCAGGGGGAGCATGGCAATTGATATTATTGAAAATATTAACATTATTATCAGGGATGTATACAGAGAGATATGGACATAGAGGAGCAATGTCACTATAGCAATACCAACTGACCCGCCAACAATATTTCCGAAGCTCCACACCAGTGCATTTGAACGTGTTGAGAATTTCTGCGGGATTGTCTGCGCCACATAGCCCAGAAGCACTGGAAAACTGGTAAATGCGAATATTGCATATAAAAGATAGATAACCGTTATAAGATATAAATTGTCCGTAATCAGCATAAGCCCGAAAAATATGGTAGAGGCAATTGTGGTAACGGCAATGGTGAATTTTCCCCCGTGTTTCTTGACAACGGTTCCAAAATATGGCTGCCCCAATACTGCACCCAGAAAACTGATTGTAACTATATCACCCATGATTATTTTAGAATTAAATACGTTATCGAAGTAATCAGGTGTAAATGTAACCGTGCCCATCAGGAAGAATGCCCTGATAAAAACTATGGCAGTGAGAATATAAAGAAATTTACTGTATTTTGAGTATTCTTCCCTAGAGGCTTTATCCTCTACTGTATTTCTGCCATGTTTTTCCCTGTCGACCTTTATGTACTTGCTCCTTTTAAAGAAGTTCAATCCAGTGAAAATGATGAATGCAGCTATAAATGTATATATTGATAGTACAATTAGTCCTCCAAAATGCCCGAAGAATAGCATGGAATAAACCAGCATAGAAGGAATCAGGGCCCTTCCCAGGCTTCCAAAGGAGCCATTGATTCCCATGGCAGAGGAGGAATCCTTCTTTCCGTAGGTAAATGCCAGAATAGATGCCCCTATGGGATGATAAAATGCCTGGCCTGCGCCTAGAACAATGGATGCTATGAGTATTATGTAACTGGCATAAAGTTCGTATATAAAAGCCACTCCGAATAATATTGCAGAAATTGCCTCCATAAATATACCGACAAAAATAAGAAAGCCATCACGGTCTATTCTGTCAGCCAGCTTCCCGATTGACGGACCAAGAAGCCCGGATAGTAAATTATAAATTATAGCCATAACCCCGAGAAATGCTATACCTACGTGAGGTATAACCTTGTAATAGGCTATTAACGTCGGGAAAAGTAGAAAATTACCATCGTTTGCAAAATGCCCCAGTGATGTAAAAATCAATGATTTTCTGGTATCCTTCATTTTCCGTTAAGTGGAAAAACGTATATATATTTTTACTAAATAATTGACTACTGAACTATTTGAAGAAATCTTCTATATTACGTTTCCCTGGTTTTTCCTGGAATGAATCTGTAATTTTACTCTGTGGATTTTTGAATACCGTTACCTCCTTATCAAGGCTTTCCAGAACTCTGTTCAGTGTTTCCTGTAACCTCTTGGAATAATATGTATAATCCGGAGTATATGTAAATTCCTGACCATCTATGAAAGGCTCGACTCCCTGTGGTGTTTTTCCTGCATCTGTAACAATCCATGAAACCTTCATTCCGGGAATAAATGTTTCTCCCCGTTCTATCAATTTTTTGGCAGCATTTACATTTGCCATGGAATTTTCATTCTTGTACTGCGAAAAATTCTTTACACTCCGGGATATTACGAGCTTACTGTTGTCTATTTTACCCTCTGCCACCTCCCTGATGAGGTCTTCGGCATATTTTTTTGCCCCTTCCACATCCCTTGAAAGTATCAAATCAAATACCTTTGATAATGCCTCACTTTGAAGGTCAAAAGAGTCTGTTCTCCTTGTTTCGTATCCCCTCACTAGGATTTGACTGGCAGATGATGGTGGATAAACAATCTTTCCTGCGTACCTCTTCTTTGCACCGTGTGAAAATAAAGGGTCCATTATTTTTTCAAATTCAAGGACCAGCTGCTCCCTTTCTGATATTTCGGAGCTTAGCCTATTTCCGTATTCTATTGCCTCATCCAGTGTTTCTTTTCCGGATTCTATGAAAATAGAATCTGTATCTCCGTATATAACCTTATTACCGGTTTTTTCCAGATCATCTATTATGGATGTTATGGTATTTCTGGCAAATGCGGTGATTGCACTGCTGATTTCCCTGTTAGTGAACCTGTAAAAGGAAGTTCCGAGAACACCGTAAAATGTATTCATAAGCACCTTTATGGCAGCCTGGAGACCGTCCAGGTATTCATAATTGGCTTTATCTGTTTTCATCTGCTTCTTAACCTCGTCACGTTTTTTCATGAGCTGTTCCAGTAAATCCGGAATTAACCCCTTTTTGACATCAGTGGAAAGAAATTTAGCACCGTTCGGTGCAACGATTGTTCCTTCACTGCTCAGCGTTGTGAAACAAATATTGTATTTAATGATCATTGAAGGATACATGCTTTTAAAATCCAGTACAACGATCATATCAAAAAGACCAGGGTCCATGGTGTGAACATAACCTCCTTCATAGGTATCATTGGAAAATTTAGAAGAGCTCATTGGAACTCCTATGTTTTCACGATCTGCTCTTCTTATTAGCAGGGAATCCACATATGTACTTGTTCCGCCGTTGGTGACATCATCCAGCGGAAGCATAGAAACGGTTGAAAGGTACAAATTTCTGTCCAGTATCCTTATTTTCCTGTATATCATCAGTGCGAGGCGGGCATCCTTGATGCAGTACTTTATTACATCAGCTGGCCTCCTTGCCCATTCATTTTCTATGTCAAGCCTGTTAACATTCTCCTTACCCTCATTCAGGAGCATATTGGACACATAATTGAGGGTCTCATGCTTTGGGTGCAGAACTTTCCTGACCTCCCACCAGGTATCATCAATTACCCTTCCATGGAGCCTCCAATACTGATCCATGATTCTCCTTGGTGGAATAAAATCCCTTCCAATTCTGAACTGGATTTTATTGAATCTCATTCTTTCCTCCAGAAGAGGCATATCATATCCATCTATATTGTATCCGGTAATCAAATCCGGGTCTTCTTTCTGCACCAGTTTATTGAAATTTTCAAGTATTTCAGGTTCCTTCCCGGTAAGTGCACCTTCATTTATCTCCCCGTTGAAGTATATGGAATATCCTATTACGAAAATTTCCCTGGTGGAAATTGAATTCTCTATATCAAAGGAAAATATTTTGAGCTGTGGATTGAAATCGTCTGTCCTCCTTACCTGATTTATTTTGATAACCATATCAGTTGTGTAATTTTTTTTCTCTGATTCGATGCATTCACCATCTATTTCAATCGTTGAGCCAAGATCAAAATCGTAAATAAACCGGTGGTGGAACGGTATATCTGCTGCAAGTGCCTGGCACGGACAGAGTTTCCTTAATTCTGGTACTTTCCATGGAGATTTGATATATATGCGCTTTACATCGACATTTTTACCATCAAGAAATAGATTTTTATCTTCCATTCTTATAAATTCAGGATTACTCTTTATGTTTTTGATACAGTCTTCATCCGGTTCCACATAATCAAAATAGGGCTTGAATCCATAATATAGTGCAGTTATTGACTTATTATCTTCTGTACGGCCGTATAGTTCAACGGTTACGTCGCTTTGCCTGTAAGAGGCTGCAACAATCCTCATTTTAATTTTCATTTATGTATAGTATTTTAAATCAATATATATTTTTGTCCCATCTTGATTTGCGTTATTTGATCTCTATGTATGATACATATACCAAAAAAATCATATTATTAAAATTTCGTAATTATGATATAAAATAATTCATTAGATAGGGTCCTCGTCGGTTCTGGATAAATCCTTGATACGGTTTATTCCATCCAGGTCATTCATTATATTATATACAGTTTCAGGTACATCGGATTTCCAGTCACCACCATTGAGAATTTTCTGCCTGATTCTTGTTCCTGACCATGATGCCCTGTTAATCATTGGCATTGAAAGAACCTCGTACTGCTTTTCATAGAAGAGTCTTCTTACCAGAGGATTGTTTGTATATACTCTGTGGAATGGCGGAGTAAGGGATTCCACATGTGCCACCCACATGGGATTTGAGTTTACATCCTCTATGGGTACTATATAATAATTGGAAATACCATTATTTTCAAGAGTGTTAAGTATCATCAAATAGCGCTCACCAGCTGTAAATGGGTTCATAAGAGTGTGTGACAGCTGAGCGCTGCCTATTCCTATGACGACATAATCATTATGATCCAGTATATGCTTTATTATTGCTAGATGTCCATTATGGAACGGTTGAAACCTGCCGATGATAAAGGCTTTCATTTAACCTGAATCCAGATTTTATAAATAAATCTTTATGAATAAACCGAAGAAACTAAAGATACAAATCTAAAAGAACTATGCTATTCCGTCCTGATCTTCCAGTATCCTGTCCTGAACGTTTTCAAAGAATTTTTCTGTGGGTGCATAATCCGTTACGCTATGCCCATGTATTGATAGCGGTGTTACTGAAATATTATTCTCCTCCATCAAAACGTAATAATCAGTATTTTTATCTTCCTGCTTTTCAATTTCATTCCCAAGCCAGTAATAATCCTTACCGTTGGGGTCTATATTATGAACAAGATAGTCATGGAATACACTGGACGCCATGGGAACAACCTTTATTTCCGTGTCATCCGTTATATTTTCAGGAAAGTTTATATTGAGCACATCTGCATTCCTGGGAAATCCATTCTGAAGATACTCCTCCATTATATATCTTGAATATACTCCGGCTTTGGAAAAGTCTGAATCACTATTGGCATTAATTTTATCTGTAACCATGGAGAAAGCCATGGCCTTAATTCCTTTCAGTGCAGCAGCCATAGCGGCAGATATGGTACCACTTGCATAAATGGATCTCAGTGATATATTGGAACCCAAGTTTATTCCACTGGCAACAAGATCAATATTCTTACCTGGCAAAATAACATTCTGTGCAATTGTTATTGTATCGGCAGGATATCCAGATATGGCATATCCCTTAATATCTGCATTTTTTATTGGCTGGATTCTCATTGGTCTGGTAAAGGTAATGGTCATGCCGGAGGCACTTCTCATACTGTCAGGTGCAACCATAATAGCCTCATCAATCATAGAGGCGTTTTTATACAGCTCTTTTATGCCAACTGCATTAAATCCGTCATCGTTTGTAACTAAAATCATAGTGATTTTATATACGACTATTATATTTAGTCTTTATCTATATATTTTCGGACATAATTTCAAGGAGATATGCCATCAAAAGCTGTTATTCATTGAAATTGCATATTTTTATTTAATTATGGAATTTCCTAACAGGTGTCCGCTGAAACAGCCATGATGCTGTCATTGAACAGTTCCTTTATGCTTTTATCTACGGAGAACATACCACCTCTAACTGTAAATGGATCTGGCGGACACTGGTAATCGGTGTTTGACTCTTCATTATAAAGTGTGCACTGCTTCTTATCGTAGTTGATTTCGAAATTTTTAATTCCCTTATATTTTGCTAATGCAACACTTATCCCTCCAGGTTCAATGCCCTTCCATCCTGCCTCGAGGACGGAATATGATTCCCCGCCGGAAAGTGTATACAGAAAAGCAACCAGGAGTTCTGACTCTGAATTTTCTATAACTGCAAGCGGTGCACTGTTGGTTTCAACATTTACATTTTTCAAGCTTTCCGGATGTGTAACAAAGTCAACATTGAAATTCCGGTAATACAGAGGGTAAAATGCATCACCGAACGCATATATTTCAGAAACATTACCATTCTGCGAAACTCCTCTGATAAGTATGAAGGATCTTGTGGTGCTTCCTATGTTGTGAAAATTCCACTGTACAACACCCTGAGAACGATCATACCATGTATAATCAACTGTTACCGGAGACTTCTTTAAATCCTCTGAAATAAATCCTGCGATTCCCATATAAACGTAACATAATCATGGTATAAAAACGTTCAGGACCATTAATATCCTGAAATTTAACTATAAAATTAACAATTTGTTGACTATGGATATTTACCGTAAAAACAATTAATCTCTATTATACGTTATTATTTATCAAGTTTTTTCTTCAATTCATTAATTTCAACCTGTATGGATTTATCCATAGGATTTTTTCTTGCCTTCTGTTCGAGTTCATCAATTTTCATTTCTATGCTTTTCTTCTTTCTATTTAAATCTCTTTTACCGAGTCCCATTATTAATAATATTAACATTGTATAAAAATGTTGATTAAAAGCAGGGTTCTATAAAAATAAAATATTGAGTAATGTAATTCAATAGAATTCTTCCAGATCTGCTTCTGTCAATTTATATGGTTCTTTATCTTTCAGGTTGTATTTTGATAAGGTTTCGTCGGCGTCCTCATAGACAGTAGCTTCCACATCATAGAATATTCCTATGGGTATGGTATGTGCCTCCTCTCCCCACTCAGATGCATGCTTGAACGCTTCAAAAAAGTCCTCTTTATTGTTATTCTGCAGTTCGTATGTAGTTTTTCTGAAGAAATCATAACCCTCGATCTTATTATATGTAACACATGGACTGAAAACATCTATGAATGAAAAGCCTTTATGCTGTATTGCTGCCTTTGTAATCTCTGTCAACTGCTTGATATCGCCTGAAAGACCACGTGCAACAAAGGTTGCCCCTGCTGTAAGTGCATAGTGCAGCGGATTGAACGGTGGCTCGATATTCCCATCAGGTGTGCTCTTGGTAATCCTTCCTATTGGGGTTGTAGGTGAAGCCTGCCCTGTTGTCAATCCGAATACCTGGTTATCAGATACCATATATGTCATATCAACGTTCCTTTTGGCTGCATGATAGAAATGCTGGGTACCCTCAAAGTAACCATCTCCATCTCCTCCGTAGGCTATGACAGTAAGCTTACGATTTGCCCATTTAACCCCTTCTGCAACAGGCAATGATCTGCCATGTAGTCCGTGATATCCATAGGTATTGATAAATTCCGGCATATTGCTTGAACATCCTATACCGGATGAAATCACAACATCCTCTGGTTTTATATCTAATTGCGAAAGGGCCATTGAAATTGCTCTCAGTTGAGAGAAATTCCCACATCCCGGGCACCAGTCCGGTGCCACTTTGCCTTTATATTCTGTTACTGGTATCATAATTTCTCCTCCACTTTTATTTTCTTTCCAAATATTACCCCTTCCAGCTGCACTGTAAGGTCTGCAGGGAAGAAAGCCTCCCCATCATACTTTCCTATGAATGCTGTATCCACAAGAAACTCCTTTCTTATCAACCCGTTGAGCTGGCCAGAGAAGTTGTTTTCAACAACTATTATCTTCTTCTTGCCGGAAATCAATTTCTTAATATCCTGATTCATGGGGAATATATGAGTTACCTCCACTGCACCTATTTTTGTGCCGTTCTTCCTCAGGGAATCCACAGCCTCCTCAACAGCCCCCCTGGTTGATCCCCACTGGATTATAACATACTCGGCATCGTCCATTTTATATGTTTTTGTTGCAGGAATCTCTTTTACATATTCATCTAATTTTCTCATTCTTTTCTCCATTGAAAGCTTTCTCTGGGTTGGATCTGTGATTGCATCGCTGACAACTGCTCCATATTCATTATGCTCATCAGAATCCTCATTATGCATTAATCCTGGCTGCCCAGGGAATGCTCTCTTGGATATTCCGGTTTCAGTGAATTCATACCTCTTATAATCTGGTTCATTATCCTTTGCCAGAAGTCCTCTATCCATATTATAACTGAGATCAAAACTTACAGTTTCATCATGCTCTGCAAGGTAAAGATCAGTAATTACAAAAACAGGAAGCTGGTATCTTTCTGCAAGGTTGAATGCCTCCTTTGTAAGGTTAAAAGCTTCCTCCACTGTCCCTGGTGCAAGAACTATTTTAGGCATATCTCCCTGTCCAGCGCCAAGTACCTGATTGAGATCGCCCTGCTCAGTTTTCGTAGGTAATCCTGTTGATGGTCCTGGTCTCTGTGCTTCATATATAACCAGTGGCACCTCGGTCATTCCAGACAGACCAACACCTTCAGTCATAAGTGCAAAACCGCCACCGGAGGAGCCTGTTGCAGCCCTAACACCTGCATAATTAGCTCCTATTGCTGCGTTTATTGCGCTTATTTCATCCTCTGTAAGTTTAAGAAACACATTGTATTTCTTACCATGTGTAGCTATAAACTGGAGGAATGATGAGGCGGGTGTCATTGGATATGCAAAGTACATCTGCATACCTGCATTTATTGCGCCAAGCGCTGCTGCATCTCCACCTGATATTGTATAGAGCTTTCTATCAAATTTATCCAGTTTCCTATAAATAGAGTAATTCTGTAAATAATATTCGTATCCTTCCTTAGCTGCACTTATATTAGCGTCTACAAGTTTTCCTTTCTTATTGAATACCTTTTCTATAACTCCGGAGAATATGTCGAAGTCCAGGCCAAGAGCTGCCACCACTGCACCTAATGCCACCGTGTTTTTAAGCAATGGATTTGCATCATACTTCATTGCTATATCCCTCAAGGGAACAGGGCAGTATTTCACCTCATCGTATTTTTTGAAATTTTTTATAGTTCCCGGATCATATATGGCTATTCCCGTTAGAGGGGATGCGCCTCCCTCATCTATGTCCCTGTTTGTGTGCCTCTCCAGAGAATCTGCGTTAAGTGCAACCAGAACATCAAGACCACTGCCCTGGTTCTTAACTTTCTCATCCGAAGCCCTTATCTGGTACCAGCTTTCACCTCCCCTGATAAGACTCTGATAATAATTGTATGTACTTATATATAATCCACTTCTCGAGAATGTTTTGGCAAGGGTTAACCCTGCGGACTGCACTCCATCTCCAGCAGCCCCTCCTATTCTAACAATTATTTCTTCCATGATATAAGTTAGTATTTAGTGGTGTATAAATTTTTTTATGATTACGGAATTTGTAATTAGCCATTTGACGTTGTTTTCGGAATATTTTACCTGTACTGACAATTATTTAAACATATTATCCCTTGAAATACAGGTTTATGGTGCTAAAATATTTAATTGTAAATTATTTAATAGACAATTATTTATCAAATGGAAACTATAAAATATAACCTTAATATTATTAAATGATATATAATGGATAAAATCAGCAGTTACGACGTCTGGAGGGAATTTCTCAGGACATGGAAAACATGGTATAAAGCTTCCGAAAAAAATCTGATTTCCATGGGTGTATCTACTGTTGAATACAGAATTTTGAAAAATTTGACAGAGAGGGGTTCATTGCCGATGATTGAGCTCGCCAATATTAACATGGTAACACAGGGATGGATAACAGGAGTTGTTGATAAACTTGAAGAACTCGGTTATGTAAATCGAGAAAGAAGCGATACGGACAGGAGGGTTATCAATATCACAGTATCAAACAAGGGAAAGGCATTTTTTAAAAAAATCGAAACACTTCATTTAAGATTTATAGATGATTCACTAAAAAATTTTACAGATGAGGAAAAATACAATATTCTAAATTTTCTTAAGAAAATAGAGATAAACGTTGATAAATAGAATAGACAAGGAAAAAGATTATTATTGATATTTTACTATGAGTTTGTAAATGAGCTATAACGACATATTTCTGATCATACTTATTGTTTTTTCGTGGATAATTATAATAATCTCTCTTGCCCCGGAAATTAATAAATCAAAACATTTTTCTACTATGGGCCCGGCACTCATGATCAAATCAACGAAAAACAAGGGGGTTCTGGATGCAGTGGCAAAACATATACCTGCAAAGGAAATCGGACGTTTTTCAACGATTCTTGTAGTTCTTGGTGGATTCCTGGCATTTACAATGCTTCTTTATGAAGCAATACTCCTGACCATCATACATGCTCCAACGAGCGCAGCGCCACCACTCAACGAGTACCTTGCCCTTCCACTTATAAATCCATTTATACCTCTTGGATACGGAACAGCAAGCCTCGTATTTGCAGTGGTAATCCATGAAATGTTCCATGGAATTGTTGCAAGGAAGCATGGTATAAAGGTAACGAGCGTCGGGGCTTTATTCTTCGTTATACCAGTAGGGGCATTTGTTGAACCCGATGAAAAGGAGATCATGGCCGCAGACCCTGTCGTGAGAAGACGTATAATAGCGGCAGGCCCAGGAATCAATCTTATAATTGCAATAGTATGTATACTGTTACTTGTATTTGTAATGATGCCCGCATCGGCACCAATCCATTCCGGAGTTTATGTTGAGGATTCTACAACGTTATACAGCGGGCATTCCATACCAAAGGGGATGGAAATTACATCCTATGGAAACCTATCCGGAAAGGCGCTTAATAATTTGGAAACAACATCAATGATTACACCGGGCATGGCAAATGTAACGATCTTCAATGGCAAAACCAGTACTGTTGAAAGTGTGCCAACTGGGGTAGCGATAGCTGCTTTGCTTTCAGGATTCCCTGCTGAAAAAGCCGGGGTTACAATTAATTCTATAATTTATAATATAAGTGATAATGGAAAATCAAATATAATTTACAATATCGACACACTGGGAACTGTCCTTGATAAGATTGCGCCGGGAACAACAATTAACGTAACTGTTATTACATTCGGAGGTTCAGAGCATTACAAAACATATTCAATGAAAACAGTATCAACATACAGCTATTACGCAAAGGATGACCCTACTGCAAATAATGCAGCGTATAAGGATGAAAGTTTCATAGGCGTTGAGATAGATTATTCAGGGATAGGATATGCATCAATAGACAGTATGCACAGCCTTGTATTCGGGGGTTTGATAGCAGGTCCAGAATTTTATGAAACCCTTGGACTTCCAATACTAGGACTTTCACCGATTCCGGGGAGCCTGGCACATCTGTTCTCAACACCTTTCAATTCTTATATATTTTTCGGACTTACAAACAGCCTTTACTGGATATTCTGGATAGACTTCCTGCTGGGCATAATGAATGCGCTTCCACTATCCATACTTGACGGTGGCCAGTTCTTCAAAGATACGTTGAATATAGCATCAAGAAGGGAAAGATTTAAATTTCTCAGGGATGAAAAAAATGTTACAAAGATATATTATGCCCTGGGGCTGTTCGTATTTTTCCTGCTCATGTATATCATAATCGCGCCCAGGATTTTATAGCTGTTCTAAAAATTTTTTAATATTATTGAAAAAAATATCTGGTTTTTCCAGCTGGACACAGTGCCCGGACCCGTCTATTTTAACAAATGTCGATGAAGCAATGAGGTCATGATATTTCATTCCGTGTTCAATAGGAACAATAGCATCATTACTTCCCCACAGAATCAGTACAGGACTCTCAATCCGGTTAAGTTCGTTGAGGAGCGGATCCACACCAAGCCCACCTATTATTATGGCTGATTTTATGATGCTGTTCATATCGATTAAGCTTTTCAGGGCGGTTCCTGCCGATGCTGATGGGCCGACAATTATAATATTTTCTAAATATAGTTGTTCAGAAAAATCATGTATTAAATCTGATCCTTTGGAAGGAGATCCGATAAAGTTATATTGAAAGTTGGAATCCGATTTCCCAAAGCTTGGCATATCCAGTGCATATACGTTATATCCCCACTGTCCTATTTTTCTAAGAGCGTCTATTCCCGCCCAGGATGCTGATGTCTGTGTAGTGTCATGCAGAAGGATAAAATTTCTCTTGCTCCCCCGTTCATATGAAAGGTAATGTATATTGATACCTCCTATGTTTATATCGTTCTCCTTTACTTCCATAAATTCATAATAGAACTAATGTTATTATAATTATAGAGTTCAGATTGTTTGGATTATGAATTATAAATACTAACGTCAGGATTTGCAGTATTATTCATAGCTGTATAACAAGGTTAAAATAAGAGCAATCATTAATTGAAATCATGAAACTCAAAGAATCATCACTGGATTTCCATGCATTTGTAAGCATATATGGAGATACCATGCTAAATTCATTCATCAAGAAAATATACCAGGTAAATCAGAAAGAATTTGTTTTCCAGTTATACAGATCTGATCTAAAAAAAAGAGATTTCTTTGTTTCACTCAGTAAGGGTATAGCATTCTATGATGCAGAAAAACCGGAGGAGGCAACACAGTTATCCATGTTGTTCAGAAAGCAGTTATCCGAGAAGAGGATAGTTGGAATAGAGCAGATTAATTTTGATAGGGTTGTAAAGATTACATTGCATACGGGACAGGAAATAATACTGGAACTCTTCAGCGGTGGAAATCTGATTATTACTGATAACGGGAAAATTGTCTTTGCTATGGATCAGCATGTCTACAAAACCAGAAAGATACTGATAGGAGAAGAGTATATCCCACCATCCATCGTGAATCCGGTGGAAAGCAGGGAAACATTTTTCGAAATGCTCAATAACAGCAAGGCCTCTATTGTAAAAACACTGGCAACAAGGGCAAATTTGGGAGGGGAAATTGCAGAGGAGGCACTCTACAGGGCAAATATAGAGAAAAATAAAATGCCTGCAGAGGTAACTAGTGACTATGACAGACTATACGAGGTAGTAATGGAAATATTGGATGAATCAAAACGAAATATGGCATATTATTATGAGGAGGATGAACTTCTTTCACCGGTAGTGCTTACGGCATTGAATAAGGACCCTGACAGTAAATTTGAAGACTTAAATGAGGGTATCTGTTATTATATCAAGCATTATCCGGAAACGGATAAGAATAAATCCAGTGTTGAGAGAAGGATAGAGTCGCAGAAGCGTTCCATAGAGGAATTCAATAAATTGATGCTGGTATATACAGAATTCGGTAATTTTCTCAAAATGAATTTTCAGCAGCTTCAGAAACTAATAAACATTGTGCATAATAATGTAAAGCGCAACAACAGCGAAGATTTTACATTTATGGAACTGGAAATCACGGGAATAACCCCTTCTAAAGGAACTTTTACAGTAACCTATCAGGATACCGGTATAGTCCTTAGTTATATAGAATCTCCAGGAAATAATATAAATAGGGTGTTCAATACCGCCAAGGATTACAGAAACAAGATTGAGGGCGCAGAAAGAGCCATAGAGGAAACGAAAAAATTAATTTTAAAGGAGAAACAAAAAGCTGGAAAGAAGAAGAGAGTGAAATACTGGTTTGAATCATACCACTGGTTCACCAGTTCCGCAGGCAATATGGTAATGTCTGGTAGGGATGCAAAAACAAATGAAAAACTGGTAAAGAAACACATGTCCGATAACGATATTTATGTGCATGCAGACCTGTACGGTGCACCCAGCACGGTGATAAAAAATGATGGTATTGACATAACAGAAGAAACTATAAGAGAAGCCTGTGAGTTCGCCATATCACTGTCAAGAGCATGGCCTGCTGGACTAGGTTCGGGTACCGCATACTGGGTAGAACCATCACAGGTAAGCAAAACTCCTGAATCGGGTGAATTTGTATCAAAAGGTTCGTGGATTGTCCGTGGGAAAAGAAATTATGTGCTGAATCTCCCCCTCCAGCTAAAAGTCTCATTGATCGATTATAAGGGAAATACACTACCCATGATATCCCCTGCGGAAACTAAAATAGAATCAGAAAAGTATGTTATAATTAAACCCGGAAATGAGAAGAGGTCTACAGCTGCAGAGAAAATTGCGAAAATACTTGATATAGACAAATCAGAAATAGAGGCAATACTTCCACCGGGAGGGTCAATTATAGTGGAAAGCTCGAAAGAAATAACATCTCCCAGCTCGTGAATTTGAATAAATTAGTTTAATTTTGCCTTGAGTTCCTCTATTGTGGATACATCGGTTGGATCCACGTTCCTGACCAATGCAAGCTCATACGTCAGATAATCAGCATAATGGATCAGGTAAAATAATTTCACAAGATAATCGTTTGATGGGGATTTAATCACAGAGAACTGTTCCCCTGTTATATCCTCTGTTATTTTTATCCTCTGGTTGATCCTTGTATTATCCGATTCAAATGCATAAAATAGATATTCAGACCTTCTGTATGCGGATTTCAAGGGCATGGTATCATTATGATTTAATTCCGGGAAATAACTGTAGAATGCAAATGTTTTTGCATTTTCATTGAACTGTGTTTTCCACCTGTAGGCTACTGATTTGAAGGGCTTTGAGCCATATATAATTGGTATAGAACTGTTTTCATAAATTTTGAACGCCTCCGATTTCATTTCGCCATGATTTTTATCCATCTCATTTAGCATATTATATGCAGTTAAAATTGTATCATGTTTAAACGGAGAAAAGGTGTTGTACAGTGGCATGAGCATATATCCAAGTGCCGATCTTGGCTGGATACCAGATGGTATTATTATCGAATTTTCAACCATAGTTTCGAGTTTTCCACCGGATGTAATTGCCATAACGTGTGCACCTTTCTTCTTGGCCTCCTCGACATTATTGATTGTCTCCTCAGTATTTCCGGAGTAACTTATGGCAATAAAAAGTGTTTTTTCATCTACAAATGAAGGGATTCCATAATCACCTATTGGAATTACCGGACGTTCTGTATAGTATTCCTGGAAGATATTTCCCACTATGCCTGATCCACCCATTCCAGAAATTACAATATTATCAAAGTTAAAATCCACATTGAATTTATCTGTAGATTTTATCTGCTCCTTTAAATTTTTTAATTCGTCCAGAAAATTCATAATGGAGTAGATAAAAATAGCATATTATTTTTTCTATTGCATATTATTTTATAGTATTTTCTGACAGCCCTGATAGATAGGATGCCGATTCTCCTTTCTTTTTTATGCTTACGCTCACAGCAAAAACTGATAAGAGGCATATAAGAGTTGTCATATCAATAATAAATATGAGACCTGTGTATCCCACAATCCCCCCGATCACTCCGAGAAGCACCGATATGAGTCCACCGAAAAGTGCACCAAAATTATATGATATACCTGATATTAGTCCGCGAACGGCTGGATTAATCCTGTCCATGAGGAGCAGGGGTATTACCGGCATGGAGCCAACTCCCAGAGTGAAAATAATCATGCCAGGGAGGGCAAATGGCCTCAGCTGGGTAAAATATGGCATGGCAACCCATGAAAATGCCATAGCAATCAATGACCCGACCATTAAAAGATGCTTTTTTCTATAGTTATTTGCCAACCTCCCAAAAAGTAAAAATCCTATTGCAACTGTAATGCTTGAGACTATCATAACAATTCCTACCATTGATGCTGGAAGCCCAAAGGACGGTGCTACCGTGGGATAAAATGATAATATGGCAAAATATGCAGAGAAGAATCCGGACATCATAATCATGGATTTGATGAGCGGAATTTTATAATCCATAAGGTGTATTTTATTAGTAGATTTTTTCATTACACTTTTATCTGAAGGGAGCCTCATTATGGTATACGGTGCGATAATCAGTGGAATGGTTCCGGTTATCAGGAATAACCTCCAGGTTGCACCTATAGTGGGAAGGAACAGAATATATGCAACACCTGTGAGTGCATAGCCTATGCCATAACCGCTCTGTATTATCCCGAATATTGTGGATCTTATATCCGCAGGAGAGAATTCATAGCCAAGTACTGTGCCGGATGTCCACTCACCTCCCATGAATACTCCCTGAACAAATCTTGCAGAGAAAAGTATAAGGATATCGGGGGAAAATGCCATAATGCCTGCAAATACTGCATATCCTGCAGTACTTAAGGCCATAACACGCCTTGCCCCGATTCTATCTGTAAGAGACCCTAGATATAGTCCTCCGAAGAATCTGCCGATTAATCCGAGAGCGAAAAGCAGTGATACCACACCGAGTCCTATATGATAGGATTTTTCAAGTTCGGCATATATATAGGTTACAAGTGTCAAATCATATATATTTCCTATCCAGGACCCTGTAGATGCAAAGGTAGCGTGTACATAATCCTTCATAACACATAATTACAGCATTTAAGTTAAATTTTCCCTGACCTTATTTGACATATTATTCATATATGTGTTAATGATTGATTAGAATTCAATAATACTTAGATTTAATATTCTGTACATTAGGGTTTATATGCAATATTATCCGACATATTATTCAATTTTCATTCAGTAATTTCATAAATTGTTTATAAT
>JAKAAT010000003.1:0-5088 GCA_021802205.1 Thermoplasmata archaeon | reverse complement strand
GCTAATATGAATACATCACAGAGGGATGCAGTATTTGGTGAATTCCTTCACAGTGATATAGCTGCACAGAAGTTAATATCTGAGAGGAATAAAAAAGTATTGAGAAATTTAGGAGAATCGATAACGAAAGAGCTGAAGCTGAATTTAAATCTATAATGGATAATGGTACTCCCACCGGATATAACAGGGAATTAAATTCTAAAAACAATAAGACTGTGACATCCGTATGTGTTCATGCAGGTGCAACGCCATCTGTTATTGTTCATATAAAAAAGGAACTCCCAAATGGTGTCAGTGATAATGGAGAGTGGGTAATGGTTTCTATCAATTATTTTGTATATCATGCACCATGGTGGCTAGGAGGATGGACTTATACATACGGCGAAAATGATATGATTTACACTTTATATGATGGTAATACTGCTCAAAATGTATACAATCAAATACAATATGACAGTACAATAACTGGAATATTTTCTTCAGTGGAAGCGGCTTTATTTGTAATATTAGGAACTACATTAGACTCAGCAATCCCTTCAGCCGGCACTTCTCTCGTAATCGGAGGTATTGTAGCTGCCGTTATACTGGCCGGTATAGGAATATCTGCATCGATAATAAATTACGATTATGGGAAATTATATGAATCAACATATGCAAATGAACTGTCAGGGCAAAAATATATCGAGACTTACTTAGACATAAATTGTTATTACCCTGATAATCCAATAGTTTCATTAGATTCTTCAATAGGGCTCTACGGAGTATATTCAGACGGAAATACACTAACAATATTTCCCAACATTGCTTTTGGATTGTCTACTGTAATTACTGGCTTTTCAGGTTTAACCGGGATAATGCTTGTTCATGACTATTCTGAATGGCCACATTCAATTGCTAATAAAATTGGTACAAATCATTGGAGTTTTAGTTATGAGTGATTATGATGTTTCAATATAACGTACTAATGTGGATTTATTTACTTACATTTATTTTCGTAATAGCTGGTGTAACAGAATTAATTTTAAGGTTCATTATCAATTGGGACGATAGAAAGTATGGCGAATTCAGGAAGTCTCTATTATTAATTAATGGAGTTGAATTCGTAGTTTGTGGTTTTATAATTCTCGTTTCGTATTATATTCTCAAAATATTAATTCCAACTAATAGCTCTCCAGAACTACAGCTGGCCGTAATTTCCATGCGAATAGATATCATGTCTGTTATTGTCTCTGTATTAGGTATTATAATTCTACTAACCGTATTGAAAATTCGTTCAAAGTTCTCATTCTAAATTCAAATTTATTAATATGCCTTCCACACCTTAGTCAAATTTTCCCTGACCTTATTTGACATATTATTCATTAAAATCGATCTTGACCTTCCACATAGACCTTTCCTGGGCTGCAGAAGCTTTAATGCCTCTTTCGTTTATGAGGTCTGCAAGCTTTTCTGCCCTGTCCTGTCTGTTGAATTGTATGTAAAGGGCATCAATTCCGAACTCTGGCATGCTACCCTGGGAGGAAATGAGATCTCCGATTTTATTCATAATTGCAATGAATTTATCCTTTTCAACGTAAAACGTCCCCTTTTCTATTTTAGAAACACCTGTCTTAACTATTCCATCATAGGTTATACTAGAAACCCTTTTGTTAACATGCATTGCTGAGGTTTTATAATAAAGGCCCATTAAAACTATAAAGGCAATCAGTAACGGTATTCCCAGGAAATAGAGCCCTATGGCAAAGGATAATGCTGACATTACGAGAAAAATAATACCGATAGCCAGATATATATTTGCCATTTTGCTTGTATCTGTATTAATTATAAATAATTTATTAAAGTACTATACCAATGAAAAATGGACCGAAAATACGAAAATAATGAACATCAGAACTTTAATCAAGGGTTTTGTTTAAAATATTCTAATTCCTGCTAATGTGTGATAACTATTTTTTAGAAACATTTTATTATATTATGTGATACAGTAATTAGATGGAAAAAATCAATCTTAACGATTCAATTCAGAAAATTTCTTCAGGTTATGATTGCCTTGACACATTGATGGATGGAGGGATTGAACCTGGAATTATAACTGAATTGTACGGAGAGGGAGGTGCAGGCAAGTCTAACCTCGGAATGATTTATTCACTGTCAGTGTTGAAGAATGGGCTCTCTGTTGTTTATGTTGATACCGAAGGTTTTTCAACTGAGCGCTTTCTAAGTATATCCAAGAACTGCACAGAATATTTATCGTACATGAATATATACAGGGTTAGATCCCTTGATGACCAGTATCTTGCACTTATCAAGTCAGATAAACTTATTGGGGAAAAGCGTGACTCAAAGCATAGCATAGGGATAATGGTTGTGGATTCATTCACAAATTTTTTCAGAATGGAGGCAGGAAAGGATCCTTCTGCTAGAATGGAGGGATATGAAAAACAGTTAAACATCCTTTCTGCGATAGCAGTAAAATATAAAATACCCGTCCTCATAACAAATCAGATATATGAGGATGTAAATAATAATTCGCTGGAGCCATTCGGTGGTTTCTTCATAGACCATGCAATGAAGGCAATCTACAGGGTTGAGAAATTCAAAGATGGAACCAGAACATTAACAGTGGACAAGCACCGTTCCATAATAGAGGGGCGCAGCACGAGATTCAGGATCACTGATAATGGAATTACTTGCGAGGTGTAAACATGGGAGTAGATATTTCTGGAATACTGATAAAGCATGAAACCACAATAAAGGAAAATACTGGCATAACGGTATCGGTTGATGCTTATAATATCATATACCAGTTCCTCAGCAGCATAAGAGGGGAAGACGGCGAACCTTTGAAGGATTCCTCTGGAAATATCACTTCACATTTATCGGGGATTTTTTACCGGACATCAACACTGCTTCAGAACAGCATAAAGCCGGTTTATTCTTTTGATGGAAAGCCATACCATCTCAAGAGTGAGACCCTAAAGGAGAGGAAAGCCATAAAGGACAAAAATATTGCTGAGCTTGATATTGCAATAAAAAATAATGATACAGAGAGGATTAAAACACTCTCGTCCAGAATCAATTACATTACATCTGATATAGTTTCAGAATCAAAAAAACTTCTTGACCTCATGGGAGTTCCGTGGGTACAGGCTCCCACAGAGGGAGAGGCACAGGCATCATATATGAGTAAAACAGGAATAGTGGATTCCGTTGTTTCACAGGATTATGATTGCCTTCTATTCGGTGCCAGAAGGGTCCTTAGGAATTTTACAATGTACGGGCGACGCAGAATATCGGGTACTGGACGGTTCATCAACATCAGTCCGGAGATAATAGATTTGAAGGAGAATTTAGAAAGTATAGGAATCACACAGGACCAGCTCATCGGTATCGGCATACTGGTAGGAACAGATTTCAACCCTGGAATCAGGGGAATAGGTGCCAAAACAGGGCTTTCACTGATCAAAAAATACGGCACTATTGAGGAAGTTTTAAAATATAAGGGGAAGGAGATAGACAACCTTGAGGAAATAAAGGAATTTTTTAGTAATCCCCCTGTTGCAGAATGCGATGATATCAAATTTAAAGCACCTGACAGGGAGGGAATTATAGACTATCTATGCAATGAGCATAGTTTTTCACAGAACAGGATTAACCAGATTCTGGATCAGGTCGAGAAAGGATACTCCAGTGCAAACCAGTCAAATCTCGATAAGTATTTCTAATTTTTAATTTCCTGTTCAGTAACCATTACCTGATGGGATCTTGGATATTCCAGTTCCAGTATATCCTTCATGGTTTTTTTTATGTCCTTTTCATCAACGTCCATACTCTGGTTTCTGAAGCCTTCTTCTATTACTGTAAATTTTTCACCTATTTTTTTAACCGTTACAATTCGATCTTTTTTGAAGCTTTTTATAATAAGCATGTGGTTGCTGTCCATTTTGGCTAGCATGGTATGTACATGTTTATCTATACTTCTTATTGGCATCCATGGCATTTAATCACTGTTAAGTTTATTGCTTACAGGCAATATAATATTTATGAGTATTTCGGTTAGTGCCTTTTTGAGGTCCATTGGGTGAACTTCAGATTTAAGGTATTTTTCCTCCAGCTCCCTGAAAGATTTCACGATGTAAGGTCCACCATGGGCTTCTGAACGTTTAATTTCCAGCTCCTTAACGTAGTATGGAAATATAAGGTATCTCATGATATCTATTACAGGATTATTTTCAATTATGCCCATTGGGCAGAAGGCATTTTTGATTTTTCTCCTGATATCGTCCTCTTTATCGGTTAAAAATAGTGCAGATTCCGGATCACTTTTTGACATTTTCTTGAAATCATCCATTCTTCCCTTTCCCTTTAGGGATGCTATAAGGGGCATCTCCATGAGAACAGGTTTTTTTCTTCCCATTTTTTCTGCTATGTCCCTGGCGAGCATGTATGCATGTCGCTGATCCGTTCCTCCCAGTGCAAGATCGGAATTCAGATAAAAAACATCGGTAACCTGCATGAGTGGATAAATATACTTACTGAAATCCTTATCTGCATCCTCCTCTGTTCTACCCATGATGGGAAGTGATCTTCTTATTCTCAACAGTGAAGAATTTTTGGCAGTCTGTAGAAGCAATTCCCAGTAATCCGGATTTGCAACAACATCAGACGCCCATATAAACTCGACTTCCGGGCTCAATCCGGCGTAAATCATGCTGTTTTTCAGCCTGTTACCGCTCTCCCTTATGAGATTTATATCTCCTCCCAATTTGTCATTTACCCTGGCA
This sequence comes from Thermoplasmata archaeon, assembly GCA_021802205.1. Classification (GTDB taxonomy): domain Archaea; phylum Thermoplasmatota; class Thermoplasmata; order Thermoplasmatales; family Thermoplasmataceae; genus Ferroplasma. The sequence goes on along the minus strand of JAKAAT010000003.1, from coordinate 304 downwards.
TGCCAGTCTGCAAGCAGAACCTTGATATGGAATCCCAGTTCGACAAGCTGGTTAATTTTGTTAACATAAATCAGTATTGCAATATGTGGAAGGCCGGATGGCTCGAATCCTATGTAACCCTGACCGTTTCCCGCAAATAGCGATTCACACTCTGTGGGTGTAACTACCTCCGAGGTGTTTGATTTGAGAATTTCCAGTTTGTCCATTGGCAGGTAATACAGTGTTATTTTATTAATTTTTATTTTTTGAGAAGCAGATCCAGTAGTGAAGATGCCTCTTTTTTTGTTAATTCTTCAAGGGAACC
>JAKAAT010000099.1 GCA_021802205.1 Thermoplasmata archaeon | reverse complement strand
ATGGGTCTGTCCGGATTTGGACCGGAGTCTCCAACTCCCGAAGCTGGAAGGATGCCAGGCTACCCCACAAACCCTAGGTTCTTAATTGATATACTGTATAAAAAGTTATTTTTTCATTTCTTCTCTGATGAATTTAGCCACGGAAACTGCATCAGCATCACCCAAACTATCAAGGTTTATTGCTATATTTTCCATGTCCTCCGGGCGGTTCTGGCTCAGCTTGAATTTTGCATTAATCTTTGAAACTTTGATTTTGAATGCTACTATTTGAAGTACCATTTTACTGTAATATTCCTTTCTATCATTTCCTTCTTCTACCCATTTCGCATCATAGAATCTGGACATTTCCAGTAAAAATTTTCTGGTTTCTTCCTCATCCATTAATTCCAGTTTACCATCCATCCTAACGGTCATATAATCCCATGTTGGCACCGAATCTTTATCCTTGTAATATAATGGAGATATATAATGATGTGGCCCGGTAAACAATGCAGTAACATTCTTATCCCTGGATCTGTACCACTGCATATTTGCCCTGGCAATATGCCCTTTCAGTATGAATTTTTCATTTTCAGTGCCGAGCATCAAGGGTATCTGGGTGTTGTATATTTCATTATCATATATGCTGAGAAGAATCCCGAAATTATTGTTGTCAACAAAATTTGTAATCTTTTTGAGGTCCTCAATTTTAAATTCATGTGGGATGTACATCAAATTAAATATGATTTCTCTATAAATATATTTGCAGCAATACTTCAGAACAATTGTATTCCATACAGGCATCGATGAAAAATAATATTATATAACATATTCATTACTGATTATGGACGATTTTCCTTTTTATACCATGAACGATTTTGACTTTACCGACAAAAGAGTTTATCTGAGAATTGATATAAATTCCCCTATTAATCCGATTAACGGTGAAATACTGGATGATACCCGGTTCAGGCATCATATACAGACAATAAATGAATTAAAGAGTTCAAAACTTGTTATTGTGGCGCACCAGGGAAGACCGGGAGACAGCGATTTTGTCAGTTTGAGAAATCATGCAAGGCATCTTGAAAAGCTCATTGGCAGGGATGTGACATTCGTGGATTCTCTTTTTGGCTCGGCTGCCAACGATCGAATAAGGGGAATGAGAGCTGGAGAAATAATAATGCTTGAAAATTCAAGATTTTACAGCGAGGAAATAATGTTAAGGGATGAGGATGACACTCTGGTTAATACACATATTGTAAAAAATCTTTCCCAGTTGTTTGATTACTATATTATAGATGCATTTGCCGCAATCCACCGTGCGCAGACTACACTAACAGGATTCAGGAATGCTGGTCCGAATATAGCCGGCAGACTTATGGAGAATGAAATAAAGAATATAGAGGCTTTCAAGCAATCCCATGAACATCCAAAAATAGCAATACTAGGTGGATCAAAGATCTCGGATGCAATACAGGTTGCCCGACCATTTCTTGAAAAGAATATAGTTGACCAGATAATCCTCGGAGGGGTAGTTGCTAATATATTTCTCTGGGCCTCAGGTGTAGATATAGGATTAAGAAATCGAGAATTTATAATTAAGCATAACAAAAATCATGAAAAACTTATAACTGAATGTAAAAGTATTTTATCAAAATATAATAAAAATATACATATGCCTGTTGATTTTGTTCTTAATCCCTCACAGAACAGGATAAATATCGGCGAACACGTTCCTGATAAAGATTTAATCGCAGATATAGGTATAGAATCTGTTTTAAAATTCAGCAAAATTATTGAGAATGCAAAAAATATATTCCTGAACGGACCCATGGGCATGTATGAAATTAATGAGTATTCACTGGGTACCAGAGAACTTTTCAATGATGTGGCCCAGGCAGATGCCCTCAAAATTGTAGGAGGTGGCCATACAATAAATGCAATCAATGAATTTTCCCTGGAGCCGTCCATGGGGTATATATCTACAGGGGGTGGCGCCCTGATAAATTATTTATCCGGTGAATCTATACCAGTTATAGAATCACTCATAAAAAACAGAGCGTTATTTGGAGGTAATTGAATGGCTGGAGAAAATGAATTAATGGAACAAATAGAATATTTAAAAAATTTAATAGAAAATATAGATTCAAGATTAAATCTTTTATTGAAAACACTTGAGGAATCGTCGGATACACTTGCACTTTTGAAGGATAATGACTATAAGAATTCCAAGGATGTCAAAATATCCATAGGCTCCGGACTGTTTTCAAAGGCAACACTGGATACAGATAAAATAGTAGTACCCATAGGGTCAAGCATATACATAGAGGAAGAAAGAGAAAAAACTGTAAAGAGAATGGAGGATAATATTAAAAGCCTACAGGATACATACAATAACCTGATTAAACAGAAACAGACAGCACAAAATAATTATGATGCTCTGATGTATTCACTACAGAGATCCCAGGAAGGAACTAACTGATGTTTGACAAACTGAAGAAAAAATTTTCAGAGGTATTTTCAGGGCACGGTGATAGAGAAGTCACGGAGAATAAACCAGTGCCTGAAGCCAAGACTATTGATCAGGGGAAGGTCATACGCAGAATAGACCTTGAAGATACGATTCAGGAGACATTACTGGAATCCGATGTGAGTTTTGATGCCACGGAGGAAATCATAGAACGGTTAAAAGCAAATCTCGGAAAAATCAAAAGAAAGGTCGATTATTCAATTGTTCAGGATGAATTGAAAAAAGTAATCATGGATTTGATCGATAAGAATAATAATGAAACCTTGGACCTTTTAAACATTGATAAAAAGCCATATGTTATTTTGTTTCTGGGAATAAACGGGACAGGTAAAACCACAACAATCGGAAAACTGGCATATTATCTGAAAGAACATAATAAAAGTGTGGTACTATCGGCATCTGATACATTCAGGGCAGGAGCTATCGACCAGTTAGGAATACTGGCAAACAGGGTTGGTGTTGAAATAATAAAACACGATTTCAGGAGCGATCCGGCATCGGTTGCATTTGATGCCATTGACCATGCAAGGGCCAGGAAAATGGACTTTGTGCTTATAGATTCAGCGGGGAGAATGCAGACAAATAAGAATCTTCTTGACGAAATGAAAAAAATAAAGCGCGTTGCAAAACCAGATATGACGGTTCTGGTGCTTGATGCCATGATAGGTCAGGATGTCATAGAGCAGGCAACAACATTTTCCAAAGAGATAAGTTATGATGGAATTATAGTTACAAAACTGGATACAGATGC
>JAKAAT010000002.1 GCA_021802205.1 Thermoplasmata archaeon | reverse complement strand
GTAAGGTAAGTAATGTTACTAAGGATATTAAATTTACTAAATGCATAATCCTTATTACTTTTACCTATATAATGTAAATTATGTTAAACAAGACTCCCAAAAAGTTTTTCGAGAATTATGCTTCAAACAGTTTTTTGAGATTGTTTGACGAGAGTTTCCAATGTAAAGATTATTCATCCAAACAACTAGGAAGATTAAAAAATACTAAAAAATATTGTACCACTAAAGATATTAAGAGTAATTTGCCTATTGGATTAATTCTTAGAGTTGAGTATGCTAAAAAACATCTAGATTTTATCAATGCACGATCTGGCCTTCCTTATATAATGTTAAACTTAAATACAGTTAATACATTAATAAAAACTGGCATTACTGCACAAGATCTTTTTCCAAAAGGCAAGATAATTACAACATCAACAATACATGATAATAAATTGCCATATTTCGATATTGAAACTGAGGTCTCTATAATAAAAAAATTTGCACCTTCTTACCATATACCATGTGATTATCCGGTTTATTTTGAGGATGACTCAAAAGGTCGCAAATGGTTTATAGATGCTTTAGTCGAAAGTACATTTCAATTTATTAAACGCATGAAAAATTATCCAACTATAACCATACCGCTAATAAAAGGCATAAATGAAAATGAGTGGAATAGGAGTGTCTCTCCGTTCCAAGAAGTAGGAATAAATTATTTTTCTTTTTATGCAAAGCAGTATTTTGGCAGTTATAATGGCAGAAATGACAGATTGTTGACCGAGCATATTAATGGTTTAATTTCTACTACGAATCTTGAATATTTAATGTTAATAGGATATCAGCCGACTAAGACACTGTCTAAATTGCCTATGGAGGTGAAGGCATTTGCAGGGCAGAGATGGATTACGAAGAGCCATTTAAATACGTACTCACCAGAGCAATCTGTAACAGCGTATTGGGATTGGGAGAAATCATTCACAGAAAATGATAGGTCACGTCAAAGTGTTTTAAAAATGGAATTAGAAGAAAAATGGGAGTGCAATTAAATGGGAAGTGGTGGTGGGTATGGAAATTTTTTTAGGACATACAAGGGTGGTTCTTTTAGTCAAAGAGGTTTTAATACTAAATTAAATACGCCTGTTATTTCAGATCCCCTCAATAAACACATAGAGAATTTATTCTCTGATCGCATAAAAAAAATACACGTTTCTGACTATGAACAATATCATTTAGATGATGTAAAAAATAAGATAAGTGCAGCATTGTCTAAAGATATGACTGTATCAGGTATCAATGTGATTGGTTCAACCGCCAAGAATACGCAAATTAAAAATGGAAATGGCAATGATATTGATATAATGGTCGAGCTAGATAGGGAAGAATATAATAGTTGGATGGATACACCAAATGGATCATCAAACTGCTTAATAAAGATAAAAAGAGCACTACAGAAAAATTTTAATGATCCAGACATTCAAATAAGAATAGATAGAAATGTTGTTACAGTTGATTTTGGCTATATTAAGGCTGATGTCATACCAGCTTTCTCCGATAATGAAAATGGATATTTGATTCCAGATACAGTAGATAAACCGCATTGGGTTAAAACTAATCCAAAAATTATGGCTCGAGTGTTTAATAATCTAGATAAAAGAAATCATAATCAACTGAGTAAATTGACTATGCTTGTTAAGGATTGGAATAAAAGAAATGGGAACATTTTAAAATCCTTCCATATTGAATCTATGACTTATGATTACTTTGCCAACAACAAACCAAAAGATGGAGATAACTCGCTAAAGACAAATACAAGAGAATTTTTTGAACGGATGCCTTATTACTTGAGAAGAGGTGTAAAGGAACCGGTGTATAATGAAGATGTTGCTGCATATCTTAATTCCGACAAGAAACGGGAAGTGGTCAAAAAAATACAAAAGTGCAATGAATTATTAAGAAAAGGAGAACGAGCTGCTAGGAAAGGAAATGAGACAGAAACATCGGAAAATTATTCAAAATTTTTGGGTGGTGAATAAATATGGAAGACATAAATAATGATAAGGATTTACGAAATGGCATGTTTGTAGAAGCAAAGAAAATAAAAACCGATAGCAATTATTCAGCGAGGAGGCATTTTAATACTGCTGCCTTGTTTAAAAATATTCATTATATTACAGGTATTTTAGCAACAAGTCTTAGTGCAATAGCTGGTACTTCAATATATTTTAGCCATAATATTAGTTTCGGAATTTCCGGTTTTAGTGCATTAGCGTCAGCTATATTAATTGGATCTGTTACCATTTTAGGGCCAGGAGAACACTCCTATCAGAACTATTATGCAGGAAGTGATTATTTGAAACTCTATAAAAGAGTGGATTATTTCATAAATATTGATATGAATATATTGACTACTGAAGAAATTAAACAAAGACTAACAAAATTTAGAAAAACGATTTCAAGGTTGGATAGTAAATATACAGTTTTATGGACTCCTAGATTAGCTTATATAAAAGCAAGAAAAGATATACACACCGGTTCAACTGATTATGAAGATTAGTGAATAATGCAGTATACAGAAGAAACATCTTTATAATATAAACGAAGATGAAATTGGCAAATTATGGGATGATTACATTTAATTTATCTCAAATAGTGGAAATTATAAGCTTATTTTAGAAAATTTTGGAATTCAAAAATTTTTAAGTGATAATGTAATATTTTTACTCCTATAAAAAATCTGTACTTAACAATCTTTTATGCCTCCACGGTATATTAAATTTGCTGAATCACCATTCACATTACTATCTTTAGCAACTCTTCTCATGTTGTTTATTTTCTTTAATGACAGTTCTTCGAGCCTCTTGAAGTATAATTTATCAGGATTGACTGTTTCCATTCTTTCCTTTTCAATGTATCTTGTATTGTTCTTCAGCATTGCATAAATTGTCTCTGCCAATATCCTTGCTATGGCTATTATTGACCTCTTCTTTCCTAATCTTCTTACTATGCTGAGATACTTGGATTTAAATTTCTTTGTAAACTTTATCAGTGAATGCACTGTTTCAACAAGGAAGAATCTCAATAATGGTGGTCCATGCTTTGTTATATGCCCTTTACTATTGTTTCACCTGATGAATATTCACTGGGTATCAATCCTGTATATGAAGCAAATTTAAGTTTATTCTCAAATCTATTTATTGTCCCTATCTCCGAGAGTATTCCTGCTGCTGTGTAGAAGTTTATTCCCGGGGTTGTCATCAATAATTTTATGTCATCACTGCTGTTTGCTATTGATGATATTTCTGTTTCTATCTCCTTTTCCCTTTCCTTAATAGATGATATGTCACTTAACAGTGATCTTAAAACTATTCTATCAGAATAATTGAGATTATTATAACTATTTTCAATTTCTTTTAATCCCTTCTTCCCGAATGGGTCTGTAGCTTTTATTATTATTCCATAGGATGTTAACAGTGCATGTATTTTATTCTTCTTCAATGTTAATTCCTCTCCCAGGGAATGCCTGTACCTTACTAAAGATCTAATATTCTCTATTTCCCCTGATGGAATGTATATCTCCTTCATTCCTCCCTTCCTGAATACATCTGCAAGCTGGAATGGATCCTCCTTGTCTGTCTTCTTATAATTATTCGCTATTTCAGGTACTTTAGAAGGATTTATTAAATGTATTTTATAACCTAGAATTGATAGCTCCTTGCTAAGATATTTACCGGACGTAGATGATTCTATTACAATATCATGATCCTTATAATCAGATAAAAACCCAATGACTGTCTCTATATTATTCTCCATATTCCTCTGGGAAATAATATTGCCATTATCCTCCATTACAGTTCCATATACGGAACGTTTATGTACATCCAAACCAATTACCATTTAATCACCTCCCAGTGATTCTGTGAGATTTAGAATCGTAGACTCGACAAACTCCTATTCACCTTATTAAATAAGGTATGAAATCGAGTCGAAGGGCGGCTATTCTATAGAACGCCCTCGAGGGTCAAGTTATACAACAACCGCCCCAGATTCTCACAGCTATATCGTCATATAGCTGAGGCTAAATAAGGTTTTTCATGATTTCTTTACGTGTTTTTAAACTTAAACTATCCTAACCATACTGTATAGTAAAAGCCAATAAATTTATGCCAATTCAATTCTATAAATTTTACTAAACAATCGTGCTGTCGATCTTCATCATAATTGTTGATATCTACTGACAAACACAGTTCTTTGGTACACTATGTCCCTTCCAAAATTAAAATGCAATAAATTCATTTAAATTGAACATGGGACTATGTAAAGAGATTTTGGTGCTGGTTTTTGGAAATGTGATATTGATAAAAATTTGAAAATATTAAATAGATTTATTAAAGAAATCACATTAAGAATAGGAGGCTGAGAATATTATGAGTAACTCGAGAAGGCGGGAATTTGATATTCCAATTGGTAAGATAGCCTACATTCAGTTTGGTGATAAATCTGGGATTGATAGTGAGAATTATATCGAAGTGTTCAAAAATGTTGAACGGGAAGATTGGGGCACGCCACATGACTATTTGAATGGGGAAGGAAAAGGAACCTTAATGCTATATGACCCAAATAGAGACGGGATAACTATTGAGCTTAAGGTGTATGATACAGTACAGGAAAACGATGATTATCCCTTTAGGAATAAATTTAGACCGGGAGATATAAAAATATTCGAACCAGGAATATCACTTGACATTATAAATAATATCAAGGGATTAGAAAAATTTGGACATACGCAAACCCCGAAATGGAATCTCTTCAAAGATATGTATGATAGGCTCTTAGACCAATATCAAGGTAAGGTCACAAGTATTATTAAAGACCATCGAGGAAATAAAATCATTTACAGCTTGAGCAAAGATGATACAGAAATAAAAGTTGATGGTGTGGACCCTTTAACAAAAGAAAGGATTGTAATGGGTAGGCAATTCCAATCTGAATTTAGAAGAAACACTCTTAACATATTTGATCACCATTGTGTTATTTGTGGTGTTGATTCTGACATTTTACTTCAAGCAGCTCATATCAAACCTGTTAAAGAGGATTTAACTTCGGCAGGAAAATTTGCCAATGGCCTCTGTCTTTGTTCAATTCACCATAGGCTTTTTGATGAAGGTTTAATGACGATTTCCAATAATAGAGTTATGGTTAGTAAAAAAATGGATAGAAGTAACAGTAAATATCTCAAGGAGCAATATAAAAAACTTGTTGAATGCGGAGATCTAAATTTGCCCAGGAAAAGTGAATCTGATGTTTATCTTAAATGGCATTATGAAAATGTATTCTTGTCATAAATATCTATGAGCCTAAGGTTGCATGGATAAATAAGGAATAAAACAACAGGATATATTGATTTCTGTTGTAACAAAAAATAAGGTAAAACAGTGGTAAAAGATAAAGATATAATCTGTCATATTGATAATGCGGGATTGGTTAAATTTGTTTATTCTATGGGCCGGGAAAGTTCAACAATAATCCCGTGTGAGAAGATTAAAGCATGTCCGTCAAAATTAGAGCTAAAAGAGTATCCTAAGGGAAATTATGAATGGGCAATCCTTCAAACTTATAGTGAAGAAGTAGATAAAAGAGACCCATCCCTTAGGATAGATGGCATTCCTGATGGTAAGACCCTTCCAAACTGCCATAACGATATAATGATAGCAAATTCCGGCATACCATTCTATTCGTCTTCATTAGATAAGTCCTATTTTGTAGACCAACCAAAATACGATTGTGATGAACCGGGACGCATTATCTTTTATACTATTTTTGCCGAAATTACTTCAGTAAATCAAGATTTTTCTGCTTGCAAATATGAATTTAAATTTGGTCTAAAATGGGGAATTCAAAAGAAAAATGATAAAACAATAAATTCAATTCCAATACATAAAATGAGTAAAAAGGAACTCCAAAAAAATATTGAAATATTTAGATCGGTATATTGTAATGGAACGTTCATTTTAAGTTTAACTCGTCGATACAAATGCACGTTATCAAATTGTTAAATATTAAAGACCAAGATAAGAATACCAATAAATGTACACATTAGTAGGCTTCATTATCCATTCTTTTCGTAATGGTGCGAAGTAACTTTAGACATTCAATCTTCCATGGAACAAACTCTCCCTTAATTTGATATAATCTGATATGTTTCATTTTTAGAAACTTAGTAGATCTATAAATATATCTGTTGGCGTTGCCCGAAACAATCAAACATTCCAATACATTGTTTAACTACTATTAAGTGCCGATATTCAAAGGTCAATAAATTTTATAAAATTAGTTTTTTTAATTAAATTGGGATAGTATTATCATATTAAAAGAAGGAATTGTAAATTTACATTAATATAGTTACATTATCAAATGGTATTTCGGCGAAACGCGGAATAAATAATGCTTGATTTTAATAGCCTTATACAGGCATTTTATATTTTGAGATAATTTCAATAATTTTCAATTGATTCAAATCGATAATATTACATATTTTTAACTGGAACTCAAATCATGTAGTATTCTCAAATTTGATATTTTGATTAATACTTTTAATTTTTTTCATAAATGTTAATTCTTCCTTATTTCGTAATATAATCTTATAAACTAAAAGTTCTGTGTCTAGAGGATCAATAAACAATCTCATTTCAGTGAAATCTTCCATATTAGGATTTCCGGAATCCCATAATGTTAATCCACTCATAGTCATGTTAGTGTCAATATTTTTAATAATTTCAAATTCCTTATTTTCGTCAGAACTATAAAATGTTTTAAATAAGCTTTGTTCATTATTTTGTTTCTTTATTTTTAACTGCAACTCATAGAACCAGATATTTTTATAAAACAAATTCATTGCCTTAATGTTTGGCAGGAACACAGTTTCTAATTCTTTGATTAAACTATCCATGGAATTACATTGTATTCCGATTGAATTTATATCACTGTTAACATCTATTATTATTTCCCCTTTCTGTAATAATGGTCCTTTAAATCCAACACTGGTTTCATCGGCAACAGGATTTATTACCGGGGGTGGAATTCTAAACGCATAACCATTTGTCTTGAATTTATTCATCAAATAATTTATATCAATATTTCTGAAGAGACTTTTTGATCTTACTGCAATTCTATATGATTCAAAAATTATATTTTTCAATATTATGCACCTACTGGTAAGGGATTATCGATATTTTCCTCTAGATCCAGAGTGTTTTCCCCAGATTTTTTATTCTCTATCATAATATCTTCTGAATTGATATAGGTATAAGTATCCTGATAAGGCATATTTACAGGTATGTTTTTATCAACCTTTAATTCATATTCTAATTTTCCCATTATAAGTAATGGCTCAGCATTGATCAATGTTCTGGCCCTTAAGTCGTTGTAATTCAACATGTATTTTTTTGGGCGAATCCCGGATTCAACTAACAATCCTTCATTTAGGAATTTTCTTATAATTAAATATGCACCTCTTTTTGAAATTCCTGTTTGTTCAATTATATCCTTAACTGTTAATTCATCATCCGGTTCTTCCGAAAACATTTCCAGAATTAATACTCTGGGAACTTTACCAAATATTTCACTGAATGCACCCATAAAATATTATTACATGCTAGTATAAAAAGTATACTGGATAATCACACCAGGTAACAAATAGTTTTAAATTCATTGGGAATATGATAATAAATGCCCACTGATACGGATAATGTACAGCAACAAAAAGATATCCTTATGAGGAATACATCAAGAATTCAGAAATCCCCTGGGGGCTGTTTTAGTGTGAATCAACTTAATAAGAGACACGAAATAAAAAAATATAACATAGATGTTCTTAAAATAATTTCTATTTTAATTAATGAAGGCTTAATAAAAAATGGGAATAAAAAGGGAAATTTCTGTTTAACGCATAAAGGCAAATTAAGGTAACACTGGCTTGAAGAAGAGTATAATAGAAATTTACATTATAAGGTAACAAGGAATAAATACAATAGTCGTTAGTTATAATTTTAAATTCAATATTTAAGGGATATAAAGATTATAACAGTTTTATTGCCATTGAATGAAATAATTTGACTGTTACATGCACTTATTTCTATATTTTTATGTATTTGCTTGGAATACGAGGCTGATTGAAATCTCCTACTTTTATTGAGTTTCCATGAGCGTAAACAGCATATGCTTTATTCATCATCCACATACTTAATTTATATTTAGCAGCAAGCTGCTGCGAATAACTTATAATTTTATCATAATTATCGATTCCATCTTTGTCATCATTAACATTAAAGTATGTTTTAACAGGTTCATCCAGCACCATAAAATGATTTTCATCAAAAACAAAAAGAATAGATGTTGCAAGTAATGTGCCCATTCCTGATATGTGTTTGGTAGAAGTGTGATCTACATATTCGTGTAATAATTCTTTAACATTATCATAGTCCGGAAAAATAAAATGATTGAAATCTAAAATATCTATGAATGCATCTATCAATTTAATATATTGAGAGCACAAATTACTCTCTTGCCTTTCCATGCCATTCCAGCTACCATTCCCATTTTCCGGTAGACATCTTTTTACCATATCACAAAAATAATCCGGTAACTGGGGAGACTTTTTTATACTTTTTAAATAGTTTGAATTAAGAAACGATTTCCAGGTACTGAAGCGTCCTTTTGCCTGCATAAGGAATTCAGCAATTTCTTTATCTTCAAAAGTTACAATATTTCCTTCAGTAATATCTCTAAATTTTATTAATACTCTTTCAAAATCTGAATTAATAGATAATGGAATATTCATACATTTTAATACACCTTGCTTATATAAATTTTCCTGACAATAAGACTTAAATGCTGAGTGACATGGATGTTTAAAGGATAAAAATTCTATGATTACTTGCATGTAATAATATACAGGCATGCTGCCAAGAATTTATTTAATATTACTTATCACATAGAACAATTTTTGCATTAATCTTTTTGGATAAGTCCTCCGCGTTTGACATGTGCTCTCTGTTTTTAACACATATATATTTTCCATTGTTGGTGGTATAAATTTCTAAATCGTTTTTTTCTTCGATTTTTGGGTTTGCTAGGTGAGTAGGAAGTCTCGGTGGTAGAAGGTTAATAGTATAATTGATTTGTTTATCATTTACATTTTTCTGATTATTGTCAGGTAAATAATCTTCTATCTTTTCGTCAAAATAATCTCTTAACTTTTTGGCTGTAACTTGGCCTAAATCTATATCTTTTACTCCGGGTTTTGGTAATTCCTCAAAATTTTCTGTTATGTTAATCCATGGAACTTTTATATCTCCAAGTATTATTGTCTTCTCACTCCTATATTGGCACCCATGTTTCCATTCATTGTGTATTTTATTTAAAACATTTATCTGGTCGTGGCATAATATGACAGCAGTTTCAAATCCTTCATCAAGTCCTAATTTAGATATATTGGCAGTCATAATTAAGCCCTGTTTACCGTCCACTATCAGAGATTTTGCATGCAATAGTTTATGGCAATATACAGTGCCACCGTTCTTGATTAATGTGATGGTAAACTCTTTATTTGCACTGTGTGGCCTAGTGAATAAAATAACTTTAACCCCCTCTGAGGCTTTTTTGATTAGTTGCATAGCGATAGGGTGCTCCATATCTATAGTCCATGTCGAGATCGATATATAGGACTCCGCAGATTCAATCATTTTACCCAGCAGATCCTTTATTAATAATTGATTACCTAAAGTCCATTTTATTCTTTGAGGTGTATATGCAAGGTCTACAAATTCAGGATGCTGGTTAACCGCAGATAATTCCTTATTACTTGAGTTTACTTCTCGTTTAGCTGCTTTCCAGAATCCATATAAAAATTGTTTGAATAGTTCCTCTACCTCAAATTTTCCTGATAATTCTATAGCAAGCTCAATATTTTCAGTGAGCGCCCTGAGTGTTAAATTGGATGTAAAAACAATTGCTTTCGGGTTCGTTTTCGGGTCTGATATAATGAATTTGGCATGCAGATCATCTCCTGTATGAATTAGTGCATGTGAACTTAGGTTGTTTAACATATCTCGAAAGTTTGACTTCCTTTTTTCTAAAGGACTGTCATCCTCTTCATTAGGATTGGATAATTGTGTTTCCGCTGCGGTCAAAATGTATACTCTAACGCCCCTCTCGTAACATTTTCTTATTTCATCGATAATGCTGGAGTCCTGGATAAGAAAACTGCTAACACATAGAAATTGCTTAGTGTGAGAAATTACTTTAATTATTTTATCAATAAGATTATTGGCTCCAGGTTGGAAGATACCATGCTCTTCTGAACTTATTTTTTCTAAATTTGGATGACCCTGCTGTATTAAAACTGGTCCTACAACCTTATTGCTATTATCTATAATTTTATTTAAAACAATTCCTTTTTCTACTTTGTCGCCTGGCATTTACTCCTCCTCCATGCTAAGGTCAACAGGAGCCTGCAAATACCAGTATCCCTTAGGTAATGCTTTACCACTATCAACTGACTTACTATAAAGTGCTTTTACCATTTCATCTCTTTCAGGAATTCTAGGTGTGTATGTTTCAAATTTTTTCTTTACTTCTTCTGATATATGCATAAATTTATCCTCACTTATAAAATCAACTATTCTATCTAAAATGACATCTTGGGCCCATATATCAGCATCTTTTTGCGATGATGGTTGAATCTTCACTGTAATAGGCTTAGCCTTTAAATTTCCGAATTCATTTAAGTTTAATGTCATTTCGGGAAGGTTCATAGAAAATGAGCTTCGTTCATTTGCATTTGTTTTTCCATAAGGTAATAATGCAAATCCATATTGAAGTGCATCACCCGTCCACTTAAGTCCGTTATTTTTTGTAACTGCGCTCCATACATCATCAATTTTAAGTCTATTGTTCTGAAACTCGAATTGAGACTTCCCACCTTCTTTAAGGATTACATTACTTCTAGTATAATTACTTCTGACTTCAATGCTAAAATTTTCCTTGGACTTACTTTTTTGAACTTTATTATCTATAGATTCTACAATTACCTTTTCCTTTTGTCCACCTAATAGGACCAGTATAGGACGCCACTCAACTCCTTTTAATATTTCCGGTTTTTGTATGGTTTTTTCCTTATTTTCATTCCGTTTAATCCTGTAAATTTTAATAATCGCATTATTAACAAGGCTATCGCTGGTTGCACATATTGTATATTCTCCCTGTTCCGGCATATAAACATCTCCTTTAATTGCCATCTCACCGAGGGACGTAAGATTTCCAGTATCTCCTATAAAACCAAGTGCCTGATAATTTTTAATGATATTTTCTGCCATCGTAATAGGCTGATTGGGTAACAGGTTATTTCTTAAATTCTCAGGTGTCAACTGTCCAAATTTTTCTGCTATACGTAGAATGGTAATTATATATTTATTTTCTGTATTCACCCTTATTGTTCCAATGCAGTCAAAGCTTTCATTTTCAATATTTCTCTCCATTATTACTTCATTACTTATCATATATTTCCCTCTATTTTTATAACTCATAGTTTGGTGTAAGTTCTATGGCAAGCCTATGCACAAGTGCGTCTTCTTTTTTGGAAGTAGAAAAAACCCTATGATTGCCCACTATAACCAGTTGATATCTTGCCCGTGTTATAGCTACGTTAATCCGGTTCATGTTATCAAGAAAACCAAGACCCCCTGTTCTTACCATGGATAGGTACACTATATCTGCTTCTCTACCTTGCATTGCATCAACATTCCCTACAAAGATTTTTACAGATTTATCTTTGTTATAATAAACCGAACCTTTTCCCTCAAACTGCTTCCGTATTTTGTTCTTCAGTAATATTGTTTGATTCGCATAGAATGACATGATAGCAACACTCCATTCGTGTTTTTCAGATGTATCTTCAGCAGCAAATTCAACAAATTTTTTTAATTCTTCTATTATTTTCTCTGCCTCCGCATCATTAACATTCTGCCTCTTAATTTTTTTACTATATGAATTTTTACGTTCAACATCTAACCACACTATTCTTTTTTGATACCTTTTGAAATTCCATTCTCTATCAATTTTATCTGTGTCTTTCAGAGCCACTGAGATCCCATCCTCAGATGTATATACCAACTTTCGTGGATAGTAAGATATTCCAATATGCATCCTATACTGGTAGCTTAAAAGAGTCCATATAGAGTTTTTATATTCTTTTGAAAATCCAGATTCAAGAATCGAACCCCTATAGTTTGAATTAATGTTTGAATTTCCTGATATCAAGGTCTCTAATATTGATGGAAAAATTGTATATTTTATTTTGTCTAGTTTATCCCATATATAATCAACGATTTTCTTATTCCCCTTGTCAATAGGCATTGTTCCAGCTTTTGGAATTAAATCCCGTATTTCTTCTTTATACTGTAAGGCTTTTTTAACGGACATTCTCATTTCATAATATCTGATCAATCTCCAAGCAATTTCGTCAGATAGTTTACTATCTTTGACCGCAACATTGCTGGAATGATTTAATTTTAAAGCTTTAAAATAGAACTGATTTCTGAATTCCATTTTTTTGCTGGAAATCATGTTCCCGTGTATTATAGTACCGTAGGGCAATGCATCAGCATATTTTTGTATAAATTTGGAATTGGCTATGATAACATCAGACCCATTTATCATGATTTTTTCAGTTTCTTCACTTTTAACAGTCTCTGGTATAACATGAATTATTGTTTCTACCTTCGAGTTGTTGATCTGTTCTGATATGGCTTTCTGCAATTTCCAGTCATGGTCATCAAGTACTAAAAGTGCTCTTTGTGGAGCGTCTTTTCTTCCCGAGCTAAGTACATTATTTGCCCAAAATGCTAATAAAGAAACTTTTTCAAGATCTGAGTAAGGAATCGGGGCATTTTTATATTCATCTTCCAGTAGTGAATTTATCTCGCTCACAATTAGATCCCGGTCAGTGTACGGCGAAAGTTGCTTTGGGTCTCCGGAAATAATCCATTTTTTGGCAAACATTGCTGGAACCAAGAACTCTGTAAAATTTGTTTTGCTGGCCTCATCTATAATCATCACATCGAAAAGTGGTTTGAAAGTTTTATTTTTTATGCAATTTTTGATCTCAGGGAATTGAAGAACACCGAAAGTAGTGCCACTGACCAGATTTATACTATCATTGATTATTTGAGATATAAAAATGTCATTTTTATCTGTTTGAATTTCATTTATCCAGTCTTTCTGGATATCATTTTTATCTTTTAATTTTAATAATTCCATTAGAACCTTTTTTTTGAAACTTTTAACATATTTATTATATGTTAAATCCATAATTTCCGGTGATAATTCCATGTCTAGTGGAGCTATTCTAATTGGAACCACTATATTAGTATATTTGATTATCTTTTCAAGCACATTATCAACTGCAACATGAGTAGACCCCACAAGTAACACCCTTTTCTTTGCTAGAAGCAACTGCAATATGAGTTCAGAGAGGACAGTAGTTTTCCCTGAACCTGGCGGCCCTTCCAGTATAGCGAAGTCATTAGTAGATAATGCCTGCCTCACCATTTTACGTTGGTCATTTATGCCCGGAAATGTTGCATCATTTAGGACTCTCCATTCCATTACATCGACTAAATCCGGTTTAGACCAGATTTTGTCACTATTCTGTCCTGCAAGTCTAAGTAATGGAAGCAAATATTCTTCAGGTCTATCTTCCAATTTTGTGATTGCCTCGATTTCTCTCTTCAACGATAAATCATTAAGATCTGGGAAAACTATAGGTCCATCAGGCAACTTATTTACTATGAGTGTGATATCGTCTTCTGTTCCTTCATCGTATACATCAACAATTTCAATATACTGATTTTTTTTCTTTTCTTGCTCATAGTATTTCAGCCCCCTGATGGTCTGCTTTGAAATTTGCTGTAAAATTTCCTTACTTTCCTGATTATTATAATTCTTTTCATTTCCTTTTGATGGATTCAATTTTATTGCAAATAAATCCTTTGCTTCGCCATAATCATCAGGAATAGCAACAAGTTGCCAGTCAAATTTTAAAGAGTTAGCTTTATTACTAAGAATTTTAGAATAAGTTTTCAAAACACTCAGATATTTCCCTAGTGTGAACTGAGGATTTTGGCCAAATGATTGCGAATTTTTATTATCGTCTTCTGATTCTAAATTTGAATAATATAATATATCGTTGTAATCATTAAATTGTCCACGTTCCATTTATCTCCCCCCACCAATTGTGCCATTTTTTATTATTTTGTTTAATTCTTCAGTATTGAACAAAATTATATTTTCTCCTGCGTTGTCATTGTCGGAATCTTTTACCACATAATGTATAGACTCTTCTGTCATGACTGCAGTTAAAGCCATTTCAACAGCCATTGTATTTGTTCCGCCAGTAATACCGAAATATATTCTCATTCCTGGAAATCTTGATTTTAGGTTTTTATAACGTGAATAAATAATAGAAATGCCTGAGTATATACTGTTTTCTCTAAAGGAGGGAATTACACAAACATGATGTGTGCCATGATACGAGTTCATAGAAGTTATAAACTCTGAAACTTGAAGGAATAATTCAGTTGTTGTGAACAGATCTATATGTGTTGGTTCAAATATTTCTAATACCTTGCTAATATGACCTTTAGACTGGCCTACCAGTAATAGGTGCACAGATCCTTTTGAATTCTTTATCTCATCCTGACTTTCACTGTTCATTATTATTCACTCACCATCATTAAATCTCGATACTCTATTTTACAATCTATCCCAATCCTTTCTGTTCTTCCATTATCCCTATTATGAAGATATAAAATATCCCTTTCTAATAAATATATACTTTCATCATACAATATAGAAACTGTAAGATTTCTAATATTTTCATATTCTATTGAATATCTGGTAATTGGAAATTTATCATTTGTTACTATTGTAACTTCGGCACCTAGGGAATACAGTGATAGCGCCCTCTCCCAGATTAGGTCATCAGCTATTATACCTGCAGGACATATAAAGATTTTTTGTTTTATCTCAGATTGCGATAGGGTCTGCTTGTCATCAATGTTATGTATTATACTGGCATCGGCGATAATTTCTACGTGATCGTATGATTCCTGCATCTTTTTATAAACTTTCAATACATTATTCAATATCCCCTTGTTTTTACTTTTTCTCGATAATGCTATATTCATGCCATCTATTATTGCATAGCTTCCACTTATGCTATTTCCGTTCGGAATGGCTATATTTATCAGTTTTGAGTTTTCAATCTCTTTATCCATAATATATGCATCTATGTAAATTATATCAATGTAATTGGAAATGATTTCTTGATACGGAAATTATTTTATACCAAAAATGATTATACTATTTTAAAATGAATGATAACAGTAAAAAAAAGCAGTTCCATATATTTTCTGCCGGGAAGAACATAGGTGAAACGTATAAAGTTGCAGTAAAGAATTACAGTATTGACCGGATCATAGTATTCGTGGAAATACCGAATAATAGGAAAAATAGTCCAGATACGGAAAGTATAAATGAAATACTCAAAGCTTTAAAAGACCTGGAGGTGCAAGCCAATCAGATTGGAATAGAATTTCTACAGATCAAAGTGTTTGAAAACGATATAAATGATGTTATGGAGCAGGTATTCAAATTACGAGATGAATATCCTGATGCCAGTTTTTATTTTAATTTGACGGGTGGTAGAAAAGTTCTCGCTTTAAATCTTTTTACTACAGCAATATGGATAGGTGGTTTTCCTTATTATATTGATATAAATGGAGGCAAAATTGAATTTAATATTCCACGTATTGCACCAGAAGAACTTCAAAATAATAGAAACCTTTTAAAAATACTGGGAATCGTTCATGATTCTACAACAAATATAGAGAAATACGTAAAAGTGAGTGATGTGTATGATGCATTAGCTCGGAATTATGAACCACCTAATAATATTAATAATAATGGCAGATATAAACTTCCCCGGGGCACATTATCTAAATGGATACGAAAATTGATTGAAAATGGGCTTCTCACTGAGGAATACTTGGGGAATAACCATAAGAGCAAGTATTTGACTATAACTAGAGATGGCGAATTTGCATTAATTTTCTTTAGTAATAAATAATTGTATTATCGTCAACTTACCAATAAAAAGTATAAGAATGTGGAACACCATTATAATCTACCCATATTGAACAAATTATGCCCTATGGCTTTGCACAATAGTGTACTTTATATCCCGTCATCCTTCTTCTGTTGCACATTCAATCCAAGCATGTTCTTGTCTACTGCAAATCCTGATTGTTAATTGCTTCTCTGATGGTGTTCTTCCATGTAATGCAATGCTATTCTCAACAAACTCTATCATGGTATCCTTCTATTTCTCAGATCCATTCAGTGTTGAATTCTTCTTTAGCATAATGTATACCTTAGTATTACCAAGACCATCTATGTATAACTGGAATGAATAATACCTGTCAAGGCGGATGGAATCCATTTCCACATTGATCTAATGCGTAAACGGCAAGTGAAAAATAGCCAAAAATGGCAGAATAATGTTACCATATATATTTATATATCAAATACTTAATATGAATTTGTCAATGATGACCAAAATACTCTATTTCTCTATATTTATTATCTATAATTCTTATTCCCAGTTTTGTCGGCTAAAGTGGTAAGTTAAATTGCCGAAAATGGCTAAATTTGGATTGGCGTTTACATAATGCAATAACTTCATTGACCCCATCGTATGCCTGCCTTCCCGATTTCATAGATTCCCCTATGGTTATGTACAATCTTGTTCCAAGGTCCATTATATTGAATGAGTGTACAAACAGTCCCATCTCATGCTCCTTAGTTTTACCTTTATTTCCAATGTTCTCTGGGCTCTCCTTTACCAAATTGTTTAAGCTCTGTACGCATAATTCATAGTTCTTTATAGTCGTAAGGCCGTAGTCTGCACTATCACCTGTTGCGATTGAATTATTTATATCTTTTTTCCTTACAATCTGCACATAGAGATTGTGTATTTCAAGAATCACTATATTATCAGAATATAACCTCTCAATAATTTTGTATGTTAAAAAATATGCATAATAATGTTAATTATACGTTTTTCATAGAATTATATGAAGATTACAGTACATGAAACAGGAGGTTGTGTACACTATTATGTGTAAATATAAACCCGCTCTTAATAATGAGCTGATGAATAAATAACAGGGAGAAATTCATCTTCTGAACACAAGGAGGCAATAAAATATGGAATATGACAATATGAATATATCGTGATACAATTTTTGCAGCATTGTCATCATAATTTTCGGTTATAACCTTGATGCCGGAACAATATACTGCGTCCATTCTACAGCTGGTGCGCAATTTCATGGTGTCTAATATTATTCAAATTACATGTAACAATATCCCCATATTTGTGGATATATAGTAACACAACTAATATATATGATATTATTATATATTGTATATGCAATATAATAGAACACAGGATATTTTAAATGAACTTTCAGGCCATAAAAAAATATTCACGATAAAAGATGCAGCAAAAATAATGAACAAATCCAGTAAATATGCCTCAAAACTATTATCATCAAATAAATACGTTAAAAGAATAGAGAGAGGAAAATATTATATTAATAATGGTAACCGGATAGATCTTTATGAAATAGCTTCCAACATAGTTTATCCATCATACATTAGCCTTTTTTCTGCATTTGAGTATTATTCAATTACTGACCAGATTATAAAAAAATATAGTGTAATATCTATTAAGCGGCACAGAAATATAGAACTGGAAAAAAATTTAATAGAATTTAATTTTATAAAAAGAGAAAAATTTTTTGGATATAAAAGAATAGACAATATATACATTGCAACTCCTGAAAAAGCGTTTATAGATTCAATATATTATAAGAATCCCGAATTTTCTTATGTGGAGGAATCTTTCAATAGGGCTATGAGATCTAAATTAATTGATGTTAAAAAATTAATAGAATACGCAGAAAGAATGGGTTCACCTGCTTTAAAAAATAAAGTTACATTACTGATTAAAAATTACAGGAGTGGACAAAATGATTGATGAAAAGACTTTAATGCAGCACTCATATAAATTTCTGGATATAAGGCAGCTTGAAAAGGATTATTTGCTGACACTTTTATTATATGAAATTTACAATGAATTCGATGATGAATTAATATTCAAGGGAGGTACTTCCTTAAAATATTTTTATAATTTAAACAGGTTTTCAGAAGACCTTGACTTTTCATATTTATCCGAAGAAAAATCTTTAAACTCAATTTATGTTAAAATGAACAGGGCACTTAAAAATGTTAATTTGCAATATGATATAATAAACACAGAACATAGAGGGCATAAAGAAGGAGATACTGTTGTTGGCATAAATTATGAGCTTAGAATAAAGGGCCCATTATATAATGAATTAAATTATATGGAAAACATAGATATAGATTTAAGCTTGAGAAATGACATCATATTACCTCCAGATATAAAGTATCTGACACCACCCTATCCTGATATTCCAATGTTTCCTGTGCCTGTAATGAATTTAAAAGAGATTATTTCTGAAAAGGTAGCCTCAATCATTGAACGTGATAAGATGCGTGATATATATGATTTATATTTTCTTATTAAATTCCATAATTTGCAACCAGACTTAAAATTAATAAATAGAAAATTTGACATGAGGGGAAACAAATTCAACAGCACAGATTTTTTGGATAATATAGGCAATGCCTTAAATTCAGCAAAATGGAAATCAGAACTTTCTTTCTTAATTAGTCCCCTTCCTGACAGTAAGGAAGTTTTAAAAGTTATAAATGGTGCCTTCCACAGTATCTAAAAATAAATATATTTACATTTGGAGATATTAATTTCCAGAAATCTATATGCCATCCACTATTGATAACAGAAAATATATAAAAAATATCCTTTAACATGTTAAATTTAAAATAACAAGAGTTATATATTTACATAACTCTTGTATATTACATTATGAAACTTCCAATAGTTAAACAATTAAAAAATCGAAATCAGATAGAGGTAGCAAAATTGCAGGACGAGTTAGTCCTGTTATTATACAATATAGATAGTTCCCTTGTTCTTCATGGTGGTACGTCTCTATGGAGATGTTATTCTGGATACCGGTTTTCTGAAGATATATATTTATATTCTGGCAGTTTTTCTGATTATATAAATGATTTTAAAGCAAATATCCAATCCAGTTCCCTTACATTATTAAAACTAAAGGATACTGGAAACATATTATTTTCCAATATCTTAGATGGCAATGTAAATGTAAAAATAGAAATTAACCATAAGCATTATCCCGAAAATCCTGTTGAAATGGACTATGAACTTATTGAAGGCAATACAGTGAATGTATTAACATTGTCTCCTGAAGACCTCATTAAAGAAAAGATATTGGCATACAATAATAGAAGATTTATCAGAGATTTGTATGATATATACATATTAATAAAACATATTAATCATTCCGAGATGATCCGAGAAAGTTTAATAAATTTTCTGGATAACAACCAGAAACCTATTGACGAAGATATCCTGAAGACATTGGTATACCAAGGGTTACCACCATCGTACAGCAGAATGCTAGATTATATACAACAATATATCAACTCATTGAAGTGATATTTATGAAATATGTGAAGCAATTTTTAAGTACTTTTCAGAATAAATACGTATTCTCTGCAAATGATGTCCAGAGATTCCTTAGTTTTCGACATGCGAATGGAGATTATTATAAGATATTTCTATCCAATCTGCTTAAAAAAGATAAAATAAACAGGATCAGGTACGGTTATTACAGTGTTTACAATGATATCATGCTAACTGGATTTACATACTATCCATTTTATTATGGCCTTGAAAATGCACTGTCCATATTAAAACTCTGGGACCAGGAAACAAATCCGGTAATAATTACACCACTACATGTCAGAACCGGATTAATGCAGTTTAATGGAAGAAATTATATTGTCAGGAAGATAGCCAGAGAACTGTTTTTCGGCTATACATATGTTAAATATTATGATTTTTATATTCCTGTTTCAGACCGAGAAAAGACGTTGATAGATTTCGTTTATTATAACGAAAAAATACCTCCTGAATTATTCAATGAACTAAAGGCTAATGCAGATAAGAAAATATTAAAAACATACATTTCTAAAATATCAGAAAATAAGGTAAGAAAGAAAATATTAAACTCTCTGGAACGTTGACAGTAACCTAATTTAAACATCCTATAAGTCTATTTATTGCATTTCCATAATAGAGCAATAACATCACCTATGCTGTATTTATTACTATCACTATTACAATTACTTTTTATGAAGCCTATGGTAATATTATCATTCCCTGATTAGGATTCAACTATGAAGATATTCCATCTTAAATCAATAGATTTCAATTCAAGGCACGCATTCGGGAAAATGAAATGATGCTATAAATGCTATGATGGGATTGGAGAAATGTTCAGCAAGAGGTACGCTTTATAACTACACAGAATATGGTACACGATCACTTGTATATCAACCACCATTCCTTTTAGAATTTCATTATTTAGTTACTGCTGATAACAATCTAAACTTACAATTATATCAAATATATCCTGCGGGATAGGAAACACTTACTATAAGTTTCCTGTAGTATAGGAATAATTAAATAACAATTACAGATAACCTGGTATGCCAGACTCTATCCAGCTTATGAATATTTTAAAGGATCAGAAAGATCGCATGATGCGTTTGATATCTAATGAGAAAATCATAAAGAGAGAATTGCCATTCGATATAAATTCATTAACATTAGGGGCTGCCGCCATAATATTAGGGCCGAGAAGGTGCGGCAAATCCACATTTTCATTTGAAATACTTAAAAATATAAAATTTGGATATGTTAATTTTGATGATGAACGGTTGAACATATCCTCAGAAAATCTCAATGACGTCCTGGAGGCTATTTATTCCATTGAGGGTGATGTAGATATAATATTATTTGATGAGATTCAGGAAGTAACTGGATGGGAAAAGTTCATTTCCAGGCTAATTGATGAAAAAAAAATAATGATAACCGGAAGCAACTCAAGATTATCAGACAGGGATTTGGCTAATCATATAACAGGTAGGCACATTAATTACAACCTTCTGCCCTTCAGCTTTACGGAATTTCTTCATTATTTTGGATTCAACACAGAAAAGAACAACGTTTATTCAACAAATAAAAAGGCAGAGTTAATAAATCTTCTCAATAAATATATAGATCTTGGAGGGTTTCCACTGGCATTAAAAATAGGCAGAGATTATTTAATGGATTTATACAACGATATTATTGAACGAGATATAATACAGGCGTATAACATAAAATTGAAATCTAAATTAAAGGAATTATCCCGATATATTATCAATAATTATTCTTCCGAAATAAGTTATAAAAAATTGGGGAATATCCTAAACATATCAGGTAACAGCACAATTAACAACTGGATTTCATACTTTACAGATTCGTATATATTTTTTGTTCTTGAAAGATTTTCGTTTAAACTCAAAGAATCCATTATTGCACCAAAAAAAGTCTATATAATAGATAATGGCCTGATAAATATAAACGTATTTGATAGAAATATAGGAAGGTTGATTGAGAATACTGTTGCCGTTGACCTTTTAAAATGTAAAAATTATAGCCATAATAACTTTGAAATAAATTACTGGAAAGGTTATAATAATAAAGAAATTGATTTTGTTTTACATAAGGGCATGAAAGTACTGAAATTAATAAACGTCACATTTTCTTCATCTATGGAGGATATAAAAGAACGCGAAATTAATTCACTCATAAGTGGTTCTAATGAAATGAATTGTGATGATTTAAATATTGTTACATGGGATTTTGAGTCTATTAAAAATTATAATGGGAAATCTATTAAATTTATACCTTTATGGAAATGGCTCATGGAGGATATAAAGATTTTTAATTAATATTTTATTTGAAAATGGTTTAATATTTTCTTATCTAAAACAGATAATGTAATATCTTTACTGGAAATTCTCATGATTATTTACGATCCATAACAACTTCAACTTTGTTTATCATCTATTACTGGATCAATAAAAATTTCCATAAGGGAACAAAATTGATTTTTACTCTATCAATTGTTTTAGTGCCTTCATAATCCCATGTTATAATTTTCAAATTACTACAGTGCAATTCTGTTCCAGCTCTTATGATATTTTCAACTTCTCTTTTTTCAATTGATTCATAAGAGGATGAATAAGTTACCTGAAGCAATTGTTCTACATTAGCCTCCGCATTTATAACAAAATCAACTTCATGATTATAGTAATCTTTCCAGTAGTATAGTGTTTTGTTTGAGTTACTAATTCTCCTGAATAATTCAATGGCAACTATATTTTCCATTTTCTTGCCTTCCTGTTTGGAAAATTTAAATGATAAGGAATTATATATTCCCGTGTCTATGGAGTAAACTTTTTTTAATGATTTATTCTGTTTTCTTTTTGAGAAGGTATATTTTTCAAGTGTTATAAACAGGTAAGAACCTGAAAGATATTTGAAATATCGTTCCACTGTTCCTATACTTATATTGTATGATCTACTTATAGACCTTAATGATGCAACATCACTTATATTAGATAATAATTCTAACGAAATCTGTTCCAGCTGCGATATGTTCCTTACTTTATATCGTTTTGCAACATCTTTTATAATAATATCATTGAAATAATTTTTAACTAGTTCCTTTTTAACATCGGTATTGTCTATAATTGAAACTTCTGGAAATCCCCCATATTCAATATATTCAATGAGCATATTGATTATTTCAAATTTTTTATTAATCATATCAATAACGGAATTTATGCGAATCCCCTTAAAATTCAAAAATTCATAAAATGAAAGTGGGAATACAAGAATGTCAATGTGTCTACCGGTTATATATGTTGCATATTCATCACTCAGCAATTTGGATGAGGATCCGGTAACCATACATTTAATATTTTTTGTCTCAACGAGATATCTTGCGAACCGCTCCCAGCCATTGGCGTTCTGTGCTTCGTCTATAACAACTATTTTTAAATTATCGGGATTGACGTACTCGTAATATGCCTGGAGCAGTTCCATCAACAGATTGGAATCAATATTTACGGGCAATCTGGGATCCTCAAGATTAATTATAAGTGAATCTTTTTTATCATAATGTTCCTGGATATACTTTATACATATACTTGATTTTCCAGACCTTCTAATGCCTTTTATTACGTTTATTGTTTCTGATTCTAGATGCTCTGAAAGCTTTAAATTATATTCCCGCCTTTCTATCAGGTTTTTCTTGAAATTCCCCCACAGATTATAATCGGTCAATATTTCAATAAGCTCTGATTTGTCAACATCCATGTAAGGTTATATTTTGAATATATTTAAATTTGACCCACATGTGGTGCATTTTCTCCAACATTTGACCCACGTAAACTGCATAAATGAATTTACAGAGAATGCATTTCATGACTAACGAATATTATACAATTACTTCTCAATAGGCAATAAAACTATATAGAACCTATAAATATTTATTCACCGCCATGAATCTAATAGTATTGCGATATAATCATAAATCCAATGCATCTTTTTGTGCCCCAAACTCATTATATATATAAATTAATTCGATGATTGGTTCATATATAACTGATGGTACTTTTCAAGAAAACATTAGCTTAGATGACATTGCTAATAAGATAGACTTCCAAAAATCAATGAGTTCTAGAATAACTACTGCTAACTTGTCAAAACTATCTAACCGTATTAATAAATTAATCAAAGTAAACAAATTGAATGTTCCAAAATTAGCACTTTCAACTCTCAATTACAGCAAAACAATTACATTATCAGTTTCCCATTTTCATATGAAGTTGAAATTGAGACTCTGTTTGACTAGATCTTAGGAGATTCTTTCTGCTCTTCAGTTAGTCTGGCAACTATTTTTTCGGTAATTTCGTTGGAGACACCAAAAGTTACCTGATACCTTGGTTTTCCTGTAACCAAATCTATAACTCATTGTGCTGATAAAACTTCCATCTCATATTACATAAAGGTTAATAGTTAATTAAGGTATAAATATTTACAGGGCAGCATATATTCTTACCATGTTACTAAGAGGTTAAATATAGTAATCTAATCAGGACTCAATGATGCCTTCAACCTCACGGGCTGAAATCTCTTCCGAATATTTTCCTGGATATGATCAATTTCTGTATATCAGGAGTACCGTCTCCCAGCAAAAATCCCCTTGATATCCTGAATTTCCTTTCCATTGATGAGGTTTTTGAATATCCTGCTGCACCTAGTGTCTGAAGCGCATCACTGACCGCATTGAATGCCACTTCGCATCCATAGCCCTTTACTGCGGCGCTTTCTATGCTGTTGTCCATCCCAGAATTTTCCATGGCAAGGGCCTTGTAGGCAAGTGTCCTTATTGATTCGATCTTTGCCATATCCTCAGCAAGCCTGAAGGACACTGCCTCGAATTTTGATATTGGCATCCCGAATGCCTTTCTCATCTTTGCATATTCAATTGCCTCATTCAGGGCACCTTCAGCTATGCCTATGGCGTATAACCCCACATGCACTCTCTGGATGCTTAATATGTCCATGAGCAGTTTGAATCCCTTATTTTCCTCACCAACAAGATATGTTCCAGGAACCTTGACATTATTCATCCTTATACCGCCAAATTCTCCTCTGAACAGATATGCCATATTTTCAATTTCGTATGGTTCAAGTCCATCCATTGACCTATCTGCCATCAGGATGCTTATGCCCTTTCCGGTTCTTGCTGAAATCATATAAATATCTGAAATTCCTGGATTGCTTACAAAGCTCTTTTCTCCGGAAAGAATGTAATCAGATCCAGATTTTCTTGCCTCGGTTGCAATATGGTATGCATCCGAACCATGGCCAGGCTCCGTGTATGCTCCGCATATTATTGATTCTCCTGCAAGATACTGATTTATGTATTTTTCCCTTATAGCCTCATCATTTATATACGGGAGAAGCTTTGAAAAATGGATAGACAAAAATGCAGGCAAAGGAAATTCATACTTTCCCATCTCTTCTGATAGAATACCCAGGATAACATCATCAACTTTCTCATCTTTATCCAGTGAAATAGTTGATGGCAAAAGTAATTCCGATAAATCCTTCATTATCTTTCTGGGAAATATCCTGTTCCTCAGGTATTCTTCATAGTAAGGTACATAATTTTTTTCGCAGTATTCGTCAAAGCTATTCTTTATTAATTCTTCCTCATCATTGAGTTTTCCATTAAGTTCCATTTTATTTCCCTTTCCATTCAACTTTTTCTTTATTCAGGAATGCTTTCTGTCCCTTTTTAAAATCTTCTGATCCTGCATTTATGACCAGATAGCTGCCCGCGAGTCTTTCCAGATCTTTAAAATTCTCCTTGCAGGCATTTATCAGCTTTTTTGTGTTTATGATAGACATGGGCGCGCTCTTTCTGATTTTTTCTGTAAACTCATAGACCATAAAGGGCAGTTGTTCTCTTGAAACAACAACATCCACGATGCCCAGACTGTTTGCCTGATTTGCATTGATCCATTCTGAAGTAAGAAGATACCTGAATAATTTTCTTCCTGTGAGTGCAATGCCGTATGAGGACCCTACAGGGGGCAGGGCGCCTATCAGTCCCTCTGGGACGGAAAATACTGATCTGTCACTGGCTATAACGATATCAAATAGCATATTGATTTCACAGCCTCCTCCAAAGGCAATACCGTCTACCATTGAAATTACAGGTTTGCTGGAGGATGTAATTGCATCAATCAGTGGATTGGCATATCTGTCGAGCCATATAGAAGCATCTATGGAGTTGTTCCATTCGCTCATCATCCTGATATCATCACCGGCTGAAAAGGACCTGCCGGATCCAGTTATTACAATGGATGTTACATTACCATCACTATTTGCTTTATCCAGTGCGATCCTTAATCCCTCCCACATTTCCTCGTTCAGTGCATTCAGAGCTTCCGGCCTGTTCATAGCTATGTATGCATATCTGTCTCTGCTGTAATACTTCACCGGGCCAAAATCTGATTCGCTGTAATTATACTTATAAAATCCAGACCCAGAAGCAACACCCACAGTATTGTTATCAACCATTTCCATGAGCCTGCTCCCGGGCTTAAATAGTATGTCTCCGTATTTTTTATAATTTTTGTCTAAATTTTCAACTATGTTCTTTATTCCGATACCGTCTGCAATGGCAAATATGCCTGTTGGTGATCCGTATTCTACTGTAAAGAATCTGTTTATAGAATCAAAATCAGAAATTTCAAGAAGGGCTGTTGCTGCATTTATCACAGGAGAGATAAGATCATAGGGATTCAATTTATACATCCCCTCATCAGGAAGAAGAGTGGTGACATTGCTGTAATCATAGAAACCGGTACCGGAGGATTTTCCAAACTTCTTATCTCTATACATAGTGTCAATCATATGGGGGACGCCGAAACCCATGATTTTATATTTCTCATATATTTTATCAATTCCATATAGATCTGCAAGCTGGAATATACCATTTTCAAAGCCCAGTCTAAATCTCAATAAAGCGTCAACTGTGGATACAGAAAAACCATCTTCCAGTACATGAAGAGCCGAATTTATGAAGGACAGTTGAAGCCGGTCTATAAGCTGCCTTCCTATATCCCTTTCTAACAGGATGTTGCTGAGACCCAGATATTCTAATAAATCTAGGCTCTTCCTGATTTTATCTGGATCATAATTCTCCGGCGTCTGAATTTCCACCAAAGGTTTTGTGGAAAGATCTGGGAAATGTAAAATGGTGAAGTTTGATAAATTATTGCCTTTCAGTAAGGCTGGAATATCCTGAATAATTTCCGGAATGAGGTATAATACTCCTTTAAATGAATTATTTAACTTCCATAAAATTTCGTTATCTATTTCTATTCCATCCCCTGCAAAAAAGAAAATGAAATCCATGGAGAACATGTCTGTTAATTCAGTAGTGTATTTAATCGGATTCAATATTTCAGGTTGCTGACCACTGATGAATATATCCAGCACACCATTTGCACCTAAATACATAACTTCTATATCCTTTGATTTTAACAATCTACGGAGAAATTCACGATTACTATTTTTATCGTGGAAAACTATTCCTATTTTTCTACCCATATTGATATTATATCCAATATTCCCGGTCTAATATATTTTTGTACGGACACATAATGGTTATTCCCGATGCTCCAGCCTGCCAGTAACATATTATCAGTAATATTTCAATTATTCCAGGATATCACTGTCATGATTTGTTCCCGGAAGAAAAATATAAAAACCCATCCACTATGTAACTGTATATGAACTATAATGTGCCAGATGTCTATATTATAGATGCAAAGAGAACACCTATCGGCAAAAGAAACGGAGCCCTGAAGGATATCCATCCCGTTGATCTGCTCGGCAATCTCGTCAGAGAAGTTCTGGACAACAGTACAATAGACCCAGAAAATGTAGATGAATTCATAACAGGCTGTGTGAGCCAGACAGGAAATCAGGGTGGAAACATAGCAAGAAATGCATGGCTCTCTGCTGGTCTACCGGAGGCGGTTCCCGGAGTATCAATTGACAGGCAGTGCGGTTCCAGCCTTCAGGCCCTCGAATTCGCCAGAAATGGTATAATATCAGGGGATTATGACATTGCAATCGCCAGTGGTGTTGAATCCATGACAAGGGTTCCCATGCTGAGCACCATAGAAAAAGAAAATCCCATAACTGAAGGGCTGAAAAGGCGGTATAACCTCGGTGAAGAATGGTTCAGCCAGGCATATGGTGCAGAGCTTATAGCTAACAAATTCGGGATCTCAAGAAAGGATATGGATCTGATGAGTTATGAAAGTCATATAAGGGCGTTCAGATCAAAAGAGCAATTCAAGAAGGAGATGATACCTGTAAAAGAACATGGAAATATTGTTCTCGATTATGATCAGGGCGTAAGGGAAAAGCCCGACCTTGAAAAGATGAACGATTTACCTCCTGCCTTCTCCAATTTGAAAATGGTCACAGCTGGAAACGCCAGCCAGATATCAGATGGTGCAAGTATGAGCATACTGGCATCGGAAGCTGCTGTAAATAAATACGGTTTAAGGCCCAGGGCAGTAATCAAGAACGTTGCTGCTGTGGGGGTTGATCCTGTTACCATGCTGACAGGCCCGATTCCTGTTACTGAGAAGGTTCTAAAACGTACTGGATTGTCCATTGATGATATAGATGTTTTCGAAGTGAACGAAGCCTTTGCATCCGTGGTTCTTGCATGGGAGAAGGAGCTTAAAGTTGATCATGATAAGGTCAATGTAAATGGAGGTGCAGTAGCACTGGGGCATCCATTGGGTGCAACCGGCACAAGAATAGTTTCAACAATGCTGAACATTATGGAAAATAAGAAATACAAATACGGATTGATAGCCATATGCGAGGGCGGTGGAATGGCCAACGGTGCTATCATCGAGAGAATAGAATAAAGGCATAACTTTGTAATTATAATAAAAAATAATTTTTTTCTAAATAATGAAGTTGATTACAGATTAGATTCATCTAGATGTGCACTGACCATAATCCAGAACCCGCTATCAGCATTGGGAACGCCTTCCAAACCGGTCATAAAAGTATTTTCATCTCCCAGTGTAATGTAACCTTCATCTTTTGTGTCAGGATTGAATACAAGGATCAGGGCCAGCTTTCCTTTTTTATTTCTTAACACACAAACTTCAACAGGGGTATCACCTGGGAAATCGAATTGATTTTCTTCCTCCTGCAATGAGTCTATATATTCCTGAAGTGTACCTTTCCAGATTATCGCTTCGCCCTTCTCATCTACTTCTTTTACAATTTTCTGTTTC
Source organism: Thermoplasmata archaeon (assembly GCA_021802205.1). Taxonomy (GTDB): domain Archaea; phylum Thermoplasmatota; class Thermoplasmata; order Thermoplasmatales; family Thermoplasmataceae; genus Ferroplasma. The sequence continues at coordinate 32,294 of JAKAAT010000002.1, read as the reverse complement.
ATTTCTTCCATTACATCCATGCAATCCAGAAAACTATTGGAGATTCATATATAAATATAGCTTATCCAGGAAAACTTTGTAGGTCACAGTCTATCAGCCTAATATAATGAAAGCCGGTCACAGGTGAATTAATATAAATATTTGTCGAGATAGAGAATATCTATGAAGGAATAAAAAGGATATTGGGTCTATTAATTACATATCTTTTTCCTGAAAATATTCATTCCTTTCCAGTCAACTTAAATAATAATGCACAATGAAAATATTATGGACAATACATTGAACAGAAATAGCATGACTTTCTGGGGCCTTGTATTCTATGCAATCATGGTTATTGCACCAGCAGGGCCCTTTGCTTTCACAGGTGCAACTGCAATGGAATATGCAGGGGAAACTGCACCTTTAACATTCCTGATCGGTGGTATAGCACTGTTCCTTGCTGTTATTGCTGTTTACATTTATTCTGAAAAAATCAGCAATGCCGGTGGTTATTACAAATATGTAGAAGTCGCAACCCACAGTAAATACCTCAGCAAAAGTGTTGGATTTTATTACCTCTTCGTGGTGCTCAGCAGTATTATAGGTTCCAGTGTATTACTGGGATGGTTTCTGTATATAGGTTTAGAGGTTATGCTCGGTTACACACTTCCATTTGTCTTTGTAGTAATAGTTTCATTCATAACACCGGTTATTTACCTGATAGTCGGAATACTGTCCCTGAATTACAGTCAGAAGATAGCGATAATCATGGGTTTATTTGACCTGGTATTCTTCCTGGGGTTATCCATAGCAATAATAGTAAAATCACCCTATAACGGTGTACAGTATTTCAATATATTCAATTCAACCGATGGCCTGCATGGCTTCTTCCTGGGCATGGTAACAGGCGGGTTTGTAGCATTCTCAGGATACGGTTCCATAGTAGTTCTTGCCGAGGAAACGAAGACCCCCGGGCGTACAATCAAAAAAGCTATTGTCACATCACTGCTCATAATGATTGCATATGATACCTTTGTTATTTATGCAAACGTGGGTGGCCTGGGTCCAAATCTTCCTGCCGGGCTTGCATATTTTGCTCCGGGGCTCTATGTAACAGACAGTTACTATGGAATCTATGTTACACTGGCTGCATTCAGCATTTTCCTGGTTTCAGCACTGATATCCACGGTTATATTCGGAAACAGTGCAGCAAGGGAATTGTATTCTTTATCAAGGGATGGAATACTCCCGAAGGTATTCACCAGGATACATAAAAAATATAAGAGTCCATACATGGCTGTCATAGCTGTTTTTATCGTTGCACTTGCGGGAATCAGTCTCGGGCTGATACCACTGGTATATTACTACGGAGAGAATAATGGATTATTTGATCTGCTGGTCATAAATTCTATTATAGGTTCAGTGTTCACCCTTAGTTACCATATTATAGTTAATGAAACACTGCCTGTATTCATGCATCACCTCAAACAGCTCAACCCTGTAACACATATTCTGGCGCCCAGTGTTGCATCCATCATAATCGGCATAGCAATATACTATTCATTGATAGACCTGGTATGGCCGCTTTCATCTGCATACATATTCCTGCCCGGACTTGTTATCCTGGCCGTTGTAATCACTTACTATATGAGGCACAATAATGTTAAGATGGATACAATAGATGAGGAAAATGAAAAACGTGCAAAGAGGCGTGTAGAACAATAGATGACACGTTATCAGAAACATCATATTTATTGTTTTTATTTACCAATTTATCGTGTAAATGGTATATTAGATCTTATGTTATAAAGAAAGCTACGCTAAATCATGATAGATCCAGGAATTAGATTTTGAATTATATGGGTATCGATACTACAGCGGTGATGATAATATACAAATTATCGTTTTTAAATAAAGGAATTTAGGCAATATATAACAAATTGAATGCATGTTGTTTGAAGATTTTTCATGAGTAGCGTGTAATAGGGTGAAGACCGAAAATTGAAGTATGAAGTTCCGGGTATCAAACCCCGGAGGAAGTCACTGTAAGTACCATAATTCACTTAAATTATTCACATATTTCTTATCCTTTTTATTTTCCAGGGAAACATATCTAGCCATTGGTGGCTGTCCGTGAGCGACACTCATGCACATATTATCAATTTCTTTCGGGCCATCTATAAATTCTCTTATCCATCCCTGCAAAAATAGGTTTGGAGGGTCAAAATGGCTTTCACCATGGTAGGCATATGCCTGTTCAATTAGGAGCAATTGATGTAGAATTCCAATCGTCATAATATCATTCAAATAAAATCTGAAAGTTTCATTCTGCAGGGTTTGTAATGTATGCAGTGGGTCTTCACCATAGTATATTGAATCGAATGCTTTAAGCAGTTCTTCTTTAAGATCAGGCCTGCTTTTAGACCTTAAATTAACGTCAATTAAAATCCTGAGATGATTCGGCCTGAATCTTTCTGATCCTGATTGAAGCCATATTTGAAAATTTTTTGAGGAGTCATAATCACTGAACTTCCCGGATAATTTAGATGGCCTGGTGATAAATACGATAATACCTTTTTCTGAATACACTGTGCATTCTTTATCATATTCTAGTTCTTTAACAAGCTCGAAAGCGTGCTTATAGTCCATGATATGGTATATGGTCAAGCATTTGAAAATTTAGAATTTATATGTATAAATACATATTTATATGGATTATGATTCTCATAACATGCGCAGAACCCAGAAGATAACCATTACACTGGACATCGATACTCTTGAGAAGTTCAGGAAAGTATGCAAAGAAGAGGACTCAAAGGTCTCTACAAAAATCAATTCACTGATCAGAAGCTGGCTTGAAAGGAGAGTGTATTAATGGAATTTAAGGAAATGAAGAAAATTACTATGACCGATTATGATAACTTTATCCAAAGAAATAAGGAAATCGTGATAGAAGATCAGCATATAGGAATTGGAGGCGAAATCAAAATTAGGGAACTCCAACCAGAGAATTTTAAATTGGAAATTGAAAATATCTGGAGCTTTCCAGATCGCGGGAAATGGGCATCCCATTACCTGAATGCCAAATACCGGGGAAATTATGCACCACAGGTACCCAGAAATGTTATATTAAGGTATTCGGCAGAAAATGATACAATTCTTGATCCCTTTCTTGGCTCCGGCACTACCCTGATAGAAGCAAAGCTTCTTAACAGGCATGGTATAGGAATAGATATCAATAAAGGCTCTGCAATGCTAGCAATGGACAGGCTCAATTTTGAATCTGAAGGTGTTAATACACCGGATCAGTATATTTACGATGGAGATGCCAGAAATATGGATAAGATCTCCGATGGTTCTGTGGATCTGGTTATAACACATCCTCCATATGCAAATATCATATCCTATTCGAAAAATAATAAAATAGAAGGAGACCTCTCCGGAATAACATCTCTGGATGAATATTATGATCAAATGAGAACCGTGTCTTCCGAAATATTCCGTGTATTAAAAGAGGGAAAATATTGTGCCATACTAATCGGTGATTCCAGGAAATACAAACATCAAATACCGCTGTCCTTCAGGATTATGGACATATTTCTGGAGCAGGGGTTTATCCTGAAAGAAGATATAATAAAAATTCAGCACAATACAAGGACAAGGCAGTACTGGGAAAAGGCATCCATAGAAAAGAATTTCCTGCTACTTGCCTATGAACATTTATTTGTCTTCAGGAAACCTGAAGAAAAAGGTACCGCAATATACAAATACAGTACGAAGAAAGTCAATAATTTGTGATGATCAATTCCTTTGCCCCAGTTCTGCCGGTTCCAACTGAATTGATGTATCTCTTGGCATCAACAGTTATTATATTGAAGTCACTATAAAGTTCACGAATCTCCTCTGAGTACGAGTTACTTAGCATAACCTTTACATCCCTTTGAGTTAGACTTCTGAAAACATTGAATAACCTTAATTGTTCATTGAAGTTAAAACCCTGGTAAGTATATCCGGTAAAGGAGGATGTTTTATTCAATGGCTGGTATGGTGGATCAAAGTATACAAAATCGTTTTTTTCTGCACTATCAACACAAATTTCAAAATCAACGCTTTCAATCTGTACATCCTTGAGCATGGCACTGAAATTGTAGAGATTATCGCTGTCGATCATCTTTACAGTTTTATATTTTCCATATGGGACGTTAAATTTTGATGAGGAATTTACCCTCCATAAGCCATTATAACTATGCTTGTTGAGATAAATAAATAGAATAGATCTTTCCAGTGAAAAGTCAGGATTGCCAACAATTTCATTGAATCGTGCTCTATTGGAATAATAAGTATCCTTGTCATTTGTTAACTTCAGTTCCTCCATCCGTGTAATAAACTTACTAGGGCACTGCTTTATTACATTGTAAAAGTTAATCAATTCTGGATTTAAATCGGACACCACTGCACTTTTAATCATTCCATGATTGTACAAATTAACAAGAAAGGATGCACCTCCAAGGAAAGGCTCAAAGTACTTCTCAAAATAGCCAGGAATCCTGCTGTAAAGTGCGTCGTTCAACTGCCTCTTACCACCTGCCCATTTTAACAATGGTTTTATGTTTTCACGTTGCAATGAATCTTCTTTAAGCATTGCTATTACATTAAAGGTAAACTATTAAATTTTACGTTAAGGAAACACCTCGACTGGAATCGAACTATAAAGATTGGAAAATTTACTGCTGTTCATGACTTGGATATAGTTCATTTGTGTTCAATCTGGATACGATCTAGATGTTTCGCCTGACATAATCCGCAATATATTCCGGAAGTATAATGTCATGATCTTTCGGTATGGCTTCAATTATAGTATGGAGTTTGATTATGCCGGACCAGTATGGCAAATCCTCATCCGATTTCTTCTCGTTCGGGCCACTTGTATTAACTTTGACAGAAATCACATCAAGAGAGAGGCTCAGGAAACCGGTAGTATTGATCTCTTCCGGAGATGGATGTCTGCAATCATTCCACCTTCCCGGTACTATCTTCTCGGCCAGTGCCTCAGAAATGCGCATTTTTTCATCATCATCTGTCACTTCACACATTGATCCGAATACTACTACTGATCTGTAATGCATTGATGTATTGAAAGCGCTCTTTGCAAGGACGATGCCGTCCAGTATGGTGACATTCACACTGACAGGTATGCCTGATTTAAGTGCTTTGTAAAATCTTCCATCTCTCAATGAATGGAGGTAGAGGTAACTGCCGATCCTGGCAAATACCATGGGAATATTGAACACTGTACTATCAATGCTGAATGCGACATGGGACAGGAGTGATTGATCCAGTATGGAATAAGCAGTTTCCATATCATGAACTGATCTTTCCGGATGCCTGTGTATATCTGTGATTGAAGTCATAAGAAATGAAATCTTTATGCTTATATTAAGATGTCTATGAACAAATTTTGATTCGACGTTGTAAGATAAACTCAATTCACATGATATTTTCTTCTGAAATTTCTAATAATCCATCATTTATACATATATAGTTTAAAATAACCATAGGAAAATACTATTAATTTTATAAAATTCTAAACATATCTGACGCTATCAACAAATCACCTGAATTCATTTTTATATTTAACCATTGTATCAACTAATGTTTGAAAATTTGTATCCTTTATAATCCTATGAAGCTGGCGTGTATCTGTCCTCTCTATTTTATCGTATTCTGTTATAATATCCAGAACCTTTAGGTATTCTGTTCTATCCCTATAGACTGCATATACAATAAAATCGATATCGCCACTGATATTATATACCCATATTGCTCCGGGAAGGTTTGATAATTTCTCTCCGAGTTCTGTAATATAATTTTTTCCAAATTTTGCCTTAACCAGTATAATCACTGGATATTTAAATCCCAACAGTTCATAATCTAAAATAGGAACCAAGCTCTTTATAATTCCAGAATCATATAGCTTTTTCTTTCGTTTACTAATGGAAGGTGCAGAAGCCATTAATGCATATTTACCGATATCTGTTAGTCTCATTTCTGGATTTTGAATTATACTATTTAAAATTCTCAGGTCGTATATATCTAAGGGCTCATCTTTATTCATAAATTAATAATAGATAGTTAAATATAAAGATACCTGAAATATATTTCTTAAAAATAGTGGTAATTAGAAATTAATTGGCAAAAATAACTTATTCAAAGCAATAGTATTACAGGTTTATATAATACTGATAATATATATTTAATCAGGTGTAAGTATGATACGGGAACTGAAATCCGAAATCGTAGAGAAATATGAAACCATAGATGTGGTGAAGACAGTCAGTGATATAATAGAGAGGGTGAAATCTGAAGGAGATATTGCTTTACGAGAATATGAAAGCCAATTCGATAAAGTTAATATTACTGACTTCAGGATGGAAGATAGTGCAATAGAAAGGATAATATCACAGGTGCCTGACAAAATTAAAGAAATCATAGATACGAATATAAAGAGAATAGAGTCATTTGCAAAATTTCAATTTTCAATGTATAGAAATATGGAATTTGTAACCGATAATGGTAAAACGATACTTGGCCAAAAAATATTACCAATAGAAAATGTGGGAGTTTATATCCCGGGAGGTAGATACCCTCTCCTTTCAACTCCCCCTATGACCATAATTCCGGCCAGAGTTGCAGGCTGCAAGAGGATAATTGCCTGTACACCACCAGGTGAAAACAGGCCAAATCCTGCTACACTTTACGGGATAATAAAATCCGGGGCAACTGAGGTTTACACAATTGGCGGTGCGCAGGCTATTGCTGCTATGGCTTATGGAACGGAAACAGTTAAACCTGTAAATAAGATTGCAGGACCTGGAAATGCCTACGTCAATGAGGCAAAGAAGGAAGTTTTTGGAAAAGTTGGAATAGATCTGTTAGCCGGTCCAAGTGAAATACTGGTACTTGCCGATGAAACTGCTATAGAGGAAGAAGTTATGGCAGATCTGTTATCTCAGGCTGAACATGATCCTTCAGCTCGTTGCTGCCTGGTAACCATATCATCAGAGCTTGCCCACAGCATTTACGACAAAATGGATGCATACATAAATAAGCTATCAACAAAAGAAATTTTAAAAAAATCGTGGCTAAACCATGGAATAATTGCATTATGCGACACTATGAAAGAGGCAGTAGACTATACAAACAATTATGCTGCCGAACACCTTGAACTACATTTAAATGCAGAAAACTCAGATTTCGCATTTGCTAATTTGATAAATTACGGTTCTGTATTTTTAGACCATGGTGTACCTGCGGTGTTCAGTGATAAGCTTTTAGGGCCCAATCATACCCTTCCAACATCGGGAGCTGCTAAATATTCAGGTGGATTAAGCGTTGGGAACTTCTTAAAGATTTTAACATATTCTAAGGTTACCGACGACGGTGTAAGGGATATGCTGGCACATAGGGTAAAGATACAGAGTGATTATGAGGGATTCGGGGCCAAGGCCAGAGCAGCGGAATTGAGATTCAGGGATAACTATGTAAAAGGTGATGTTAATGGGAGATAAAACATTTAACAATGAGCTGAAAGCAAGGAGTGGCGGTTTATGGTCCGCAGTATTTCAGGGTATGGCATTTGTTGGCCCAGCTGCAACAGCAGCATCCTTCTTTGTGGTAGAAGCGGCTGTAGTTGGACCCTCTGTTCCATTAACTTATATGATTGCGGTACTGGGTGTTGCATGTGCAATGTACATGAATTATAGATTTTCTCAACGGATAAGCCATGCAGGGGGATATTATGCTTTTGTGGAGGCTGGCCTCGGTAAGCGCATGGGTGTTTTCTCTGGATGGTTATACCTTTTCAATCTTCTGGGGGCCGTGAGCGGATTCGTGATGTTATTCTTTGCTGGTATATTATGGCCGCTGATTCCCGTCCTTTCAGGATATACGTATGGATGGCTTCCATTGATCTTTATTCCATTCACCATAATGTTTGTGTTTCTTTACAGAGGGCTAAAACCATCCCTTTATTACACTACAATAGGATCAATCATTGAAATAACGTTCTTGATACTGATGTCTTTAATAATCATAATAAAAGTGGGACCTGCAAACTCTGTCCTGCCATTCACAGCAACCGGGCATTCATTCAGTGCTATTGGTCTAGCTACAGTGTTCGCAATATTAGGATATGTAGGTCTCGGTTCAATGATAACAATCTCTGAAGAAACTCATGAGCCTAAAAAGAATATTCCAAAGGCTATATTAATAGCGGTAGTTTTATCCTTTGTTGTCTACGCATTCAGTTCTTATGCTCTTGTTGTAGGCTGGGGGATCAATGATATGGGTTCTTTTGCAACAACCAGCAATCCTGGATTCATAGTAGTAGAAAAATATCTCGGATTGATTGGAATGGTGATATTCATACTGATAACTCTGAACAGTTTTATTTCTGAATCAATTGCTCAGGGAAATGCTTTCAGCAGGGTAGGTTATGCAATGGCAAGGGATAGAATGATATTTCCATATTCTTGGTCAGAAACCCACACAAAATACGGTTCTCCAAAAAAAATTATTGCCTTTGAAATGCCTATTTCATTAGCAGTGGCGATAATAGCAGGAATATTATTTGGTCCATTTACGGCGGCTACCATTTTGACTACAATGAATGGAATATCTTTATACATAGTGCATATAATTTCAAACATTTCTCTTCCAGTATGGGGAAAATTGAAATTAAAAACAAAGGTTACAGATCTTTCATTAATGATATTCATACCACTTGTGGCCAGTGTGATTTACATATTTGCTATATATGGGAGCATAATACCATTTCCTGGATACCCATTTGACATCGGCATTTATTTAATTATTCCCGTAATAATTTCGGGAATAATTATAGCACTTGTTACAAAGAGTAAAGCAACAATAAAAGACGGTGAATAAAGATCTCTATTTTTATTATTCGCATTTCATATAAATTAGATCCATCAACCTGTTTGCATTCCTGCACAAAATTTTAAATTTATCTTTACATAATTCCATATATGGTTATAGATTGTAATATTTCAAATATTATAAAATATTATGCCGGAAGCATATTATTCATGGTTTCCAGATACCTTTTAGGTACCGGTCTTTCTATTTCCCAGATTATGCTCACCGGATTGCCCCCGCTGTGGCTTTTATGGCTAACGCTTCCCATAAATATATACGGAGATGCACCCAGAAGGTTCTCCCTGAATTCCCTTATGAATAGCAGAACTGTATTCCCGTTACCTGGAGAACCGTAATATCTTCTGGCTGTTGGAGACGAAGGGGAAACTGTACTCTGAGTCTCCCAGTGAAACATTCTTTGATCAATGGCATAATCGTTGTACATCGTTGTTGAAGAATAGTATTTTTCAGATTTATTCAGTGTTACAAACAGGACATCCATATGTTTTTCGGGAATGTACTTGACTCCCTCACGAACCGAACCGGGATCGGCAATGCCCATTGCAGCCAGTACCTGATTTTTAGAATATGAGCTATATAATCTCAGAGGGAGTATTGATTCCTTTGATGGCATACCTTCAACAAAATCAATTTTTGATAACAGATAATCAAGAAGTTCCATTAATTCCCCATATAGAACCGGATATTTTTTAAGAGAATTCAGGGCCTCAAGAGTGTCAGAGAAACCTGATTGATTTATAGGTACATTCCAGATTGTGAAATAAAACATATCGGCCATTTTGATTTCTTCATGGGAGAGGCTTTCCTTAGAAACAGTATCAGGAATCATGAGTTTTTCTAGGATTGTTTTGAGCCAAGAATATGAATTTATCTGGCATATTCTTTTCATTGCCTTTGTAATAGTTTCCTCAATGTCCTCATGGAAATCTTCCCTTATCCCTGCTAAAACGCACAATCTGGAGAAATTGTTTCGGATATACACATCCCCGGCATTGATGTGGTAAAATTCCAGAAAATTTTGCATTGTTATTGGCATGCCTGAGTTTTGGATAAACTCCTTTATTCTTGAAACCAGGCCATTTCTGGATGAATAGGATTTTTTAATATTTTCTAGAATATAATCCTGTGCCTTTCTTTCCAGTTCAATATAACATCCTCTGGGGAGGTCTATAAATCCTGATGTGATTTCATCTTTTATGGAAATTGCACGGTGACGCATGAGTGAAATGAATTTTGCGGCAAAATTATATTTTGCATTGGACCTTCCGACGAAATCAAGTACAGTAAGGCATTCCTTCCCTTCAGATAATCTCAGACCACGGCCTAGCTGCTGTACGAAAACTGTCAGGCTTTCAGTGGGCCTTATAAACAGAATTGTGTTTATTTCAGGAATGTCAACTCCCTCATTGTATATGTCAACAGCAAAAATTATCTTTATATCTCCGTTTCTCAGTTTAGCATGGGCACTATTTCTTTCCTCCCGGGATGAATTTCCTGTTAGGTAGATTGCACTTATACCATTTTTATTGAAATAATAAGCCATGTATTCAGCATGGGCAACAGAAACACAGAAACCGAGCCCTTTCAGGTCATTAATATTTGAGAGATATCTCTCTGTGGCATTAATAATCAGGTTGGCCCGCTCTTCTGACATATTCCCACTGGCTGTATACAGCCTTTCCAGTTCGCCTGGGTCATATTTGCCATTCTTCCATGATACAGAATCTAAATCCACTGAATCGGTTACACAGAAATACTGGAAGGGACTCAAAATTCCCCGGTCAATTGCTTCCGGCAGTCTGATTTCCGAAGTAATGTGGTTATTGAAATATTTCAGTATGTCCTTTCCATCCATCCTCTCAGGCGTTGCAGTCAGGCCTAATAGTATCTCAGGTTCAAAATATTTCAACAGTGGCTGGTATGATTTTGCAGGTGCATGGTGGAATTCATCTATAACTATGAAATCATAATAATGCTTATCCAGTTTAAGATCCGGCCATATGGAATTAAAGGTCTGGACCGACATGAATAAATGTTCCATGGACGCCGGCCTATTATTGCCCGTATACAGTTCACCGAAATTATAGTCCCTGAGTACACTCCTGAAGCACTGTAGGCTCTGCCTGAGGATTTCCTCCCTGTGTGCAATAAACAATAATCGGTTCTTTCCGAAATGGGATCGGGCAAACCTGGCGTAATCAAATGCCGATATTATCGTTTTCCCTGTCCCTGTTGCAGAAACTACAAGGTTTCTGCAATTTCCCCTGAGCTTTCTGTCTGCATCCAGTTCATCCAGTATTTTTGACTGGTAATCATATGGCTTTATGTCAAATATATATTCTGATTCCTGATTCCTCTTTATTTCCTTATTTAATGCTTTCATCAGTTCATCAGATTGATTTTCAGTGTATTCAGTGAAACTGTCGGAATGCCAGTATGTATTGAATGTTTCCTGGATTTTACCCAGCATCTCTGGCATGTCCTTTCCTGCCACCTTGACATTCCACTCCAAACCTCCTGAGATTGCGGCGTTTGACAGATTTGAGGATCCAACATAGGCGGTGGAGTATCCTGTTTTCCTCCTGAAAATATATGTTTTAGCGTGGAGCCTTGTGTTTTTTGTATCGTATGATATTTTTATTTCTGTATTGACTAGTTTATTTAATTCCTCTACTGATTTTATATCAGTTGCACCCATGTATGTTGTTGTTATGACCCTAAGTTTCCCTCCCCTTTCAGTGAACGATTTCAATTCATTCCAGATTAACCGAAGCCCGCTCCACTTTATAAAAGAAACCAGCATGTCTATGGAATCAGATGTTAATATTTCCAGTTTAAGCTCAGAATAAAGCCTGGGCTCTGCGATTGAACCGGTAAATAATGAACTGTATGCTATGGATGTTGCAGGTCTGGGAACCGGATTTTCACCGGTGTAAAAATTTTCACCAACTGATAGCAGCATTTCCGGGGGGTCTATAATTTCATTGCATTCCTTGACCCCTGAACGGGAGTTTATTGTTTCAAGCAGCTCATTGACAAATTTCACCCTCAATGAAAGATTTGCATTGTTATCCTTCATATAATTCAGTGCCTTTTCCAGTTTCTCTGCCATATAAATAGATAGAAGTCTTGAGGAGCTATCAGAGTCAATCCTATCAGTTGAAATTTTATAACTCTTATAGTTTTCAATTTCCCCCTTGAGCCATAAATTTACCAATTCCTCATAAATCCCTTTTTCCAGCATTATAGATTTGTATAATTTGGCAGTTAATAATTTTATTGAAAAATATGCCGACTGAATGTATTATAAAATTATTGCTCACAAATTTAATAATAAATTATAAAGTATTATTTTTCCTCATTAACTTCAAGAAGATCATCTCCCGGAGAGATTTCATTATTGACCTCCTGAAGCAATTTAACTACAGTTCCCTTTACCGGGATGTTGACTTCTATTGTAACTTTGGCAGCCATTATCTGGCATACAGGCATATCCTCCTTGATTTTATCTCCGGGAGCAACATACCACTGCGTCACAATAGCCTTTCCCAGATCTTCCACCTTCCAGAGTTCCGGTACTTTTATAATCATCTCTTGAGCATCTCCCTTACAGTATTAATGATTTTGTCTTTATCAGGAAGCGAGTATTTTTCCATCCCCTGGCTGTATGGAACCGGTGTGTCAGGCGAGGTAAGGCTTACAGGTGCGGTTTTCAATTTACTGAAAATTCCTTGGCTTACTTTTGAAATAATTTCAGATGCTGTGCCGAATGAACCGTAGTCCTCATCAACAGCAAGGAGGGCACCTGTTTTTAAAACGGACGCCATAACAGTTTCAGTATCCAGCGGCTTTATTGTCCTTAAATCTATTACTTCTGCGCTGATTCCCTCTGCCTTGAGTATCTGCGCCGCCTCCGTAGCCATATGAACAGTGGATCCTACTGCCACTATTGTTATATCTTTCCCTTCCAGTACAACTTTTGCCTTTCCTATAGATACTGTATACTCTTCTTCTGGAACCTCCACTACAGTTGACTGTGGATATGGCATCCATGGAAGACCGAGCAAGCCCTTATGGAACATGTATATAACCGGGTTATTATCCTTAATTGCAGATATCATTAGACCCTTGGCATCGTAACTGTTGGAAGGAGCCACAACCTTTAATCCGGGAAGATGACCGAACAGTGCATACAGAGTCTGTGAGTGCTGTGCCGCATCCCCGTATCCTCCGCCTACAGCCATGGTTATTACCACGGGCATATTTACTGTGCCACCGGACATATAATGGTTCTTCGCTATCTGGTTCATTATTGGATCAAGTGTTACGCCCACAAAATCTGAGAACATCAGTTCAACTATGGGACGCTTGCCTGCTGCTGCAAGTCCTGAAGCAGAACCTATGAATGCCGATTCGCTTATTGGTGTATCCCTGATTCTATCTGGTCCAAACTTTGACAGCAATCCGGTGGTGGCACCGAATATTCCACCATATTTTGCCACATCCTCACCCATATATAGAACGTCCTGATCCTTTTCCATTTCCTGGGATATTGCTTCAGATATGGCAACGTACATGGGTAGTTTTCTCCCTCTGCTCACTGCATCTATTGCATAATTTACCGGAGCATAGACATCCTCCGAGGCTTCCTTTCCATCAGGTACAGTACTGTTTTCGGCAAATGCAAATGCCTGTGATATTTCCTCCATGGCTGAATTATTGATTCTTTCATCCTCATCCCCGGACAGGATGCCATTTTTGATCAGATCTGCCTTCATGAGTTTTATAGGGTCCTTTTCCATAAGCTCCTTTACCTGATTTTTTGGCCTGTAAACTTCCGGGTCTCCTTCAAAATGCCCGTAGTACCTGTAAGTATCTATACTTATAAGTGTTGGGCCATTGCCTGTTCTGGCACGTTCAACAGCCTCTGCAGCTGCCTCATACATTTTTACCGGGTCGTTGTCAGCTATATGCACTCCGGGGAGCCCGAATCCATTTGCACGGATGGCATCGTTTTCCAGTGGAGTTGAATCTTTAGTTTCTACAGATATTGCCCAGTCATTGTTTTCGATTACAAATATAACGGGAAGTTTCCACAGCGATGCAAGGTTGAGCGATTCCATGAACATACCCTGGTTCAATGAACCGTCACCGCCGAAAGCCACTGCAATGCTATCCTTTCCATCAAGCTTGAATGCAAGGGCTGCGCCAACAGCAGGTGGAAATGATGAACCTACAATTCCTGCACAGGCAAAATGCACTTTATTATCAAAAATATGCATATGTCCTCCCTTTCCCTTGCTCAATCCTCCTTCCCTACCCATTATCTCTGCCGTCATTCTGTTGAGGTCAACGCCTTTTGCTATTGCGGTGTGATGTGGCCTGTGTGTACTATATACAAAGTCATCATCCCTGAGCAGTACGGACATCCAGGCTGCAGATGGTTCCTGCCCTGCAGAAAGGTGCATTTCTCCCGGAATCTTTCCCGCTGCTATGCTGAAAAGCGGCTTCTTATCAGCAAGATATGCATCACGCAGTTTCTCCTCATATTTTCTGCTCTTTACCATAGTAGAATAGATTTTGATCATATCCTCCTTATTCCTATTACTGTCTGAAGAATTCATAAAATTACAACTTGAAATTAAATATAAGATTTTTTATTTAAACGAATATATGCAACTTTAAAGATATATAATAAATTTGGAGTAAATTGTGAGTTAAGTTTCCCTATAGTTTTGATAGATAATAATAACGATTTCATGGCACTTGTCTTAATTCATTTTCAAGGTTTTTAATGTAACTATCATAATTTTTACCAAGCATACTATCATAAAGTATTTCGATACCACCGTTTACATATTCTTCTGCTATACTATAATATTTTACTGGACTTGAAATAATATTCAAATCCCCTGTTGTTTTAATTGCAATAACTTTAATTAAAGCCTTTTCATTGTTGTTTAGATACGCTGTTCTCAAATCAAAATCTGCTCTCTTTTTAATTTCATATCTGATGTTTTCTTTAAAGCCCGTCATCAACGCAAGCATAAACAGATCTTTATTGCCCAGTTTGTTACCCAATCTAGTAAAAATGCTGTCAGGACTGTGCAGTAAAGAATTTTCTTTATTTCTATACTTATCGTCAATGTAAAGTAGTAACGGTTCCTTTTCATTCAAATCTAATCACCTCGACATAATCGCCATTGACGTCTTCTCTAAAATCCAATTTCAGTTTATTACTGCATATATCATTTATCTTATTTTCAATTTCATCTGTAAGTTCACTTCTCGTAACCAGTAAAATCATCTGGGTATTATTAAAGGTGTTATGTAGCATATCAGCGATATTCATTTTAACACTCGGGTCGAGTCTAGCTAGCGGGGTGTCAATAATAATCGGTACATCAATTCCAGAGATATCGTTCAAAGCAGCAATAAATGATAATGCCAATACTTCTCTTTCTCCTGCCCCCATTGAGCCAAGTAACTCATTTCCTGCATTATCTTTTACTGAAAAATCATAGTTATCCTTTATATTCAGCTCTGTAAAAGTGCTCTCCTTGGTTACAAGACTAAAGAATTTTTCCTTTGTTTCTTTTTCTATTTCCATTCTCATTTTCTCCATGGTATCTTGATTTATTTTTTTAATTGCGGCTTCAACTTTTTCTATATAATTTAGATATTTCGTATATGTTTGAACTTTATTATTATGCTCTAATGCTGTGGTATATTCCTTATTTTTAATTTGCAATTCATTTTCAAATTGTACAAGGCTATTTTTAAGCCCACCCAAGTTCAGATATTGCTGTGGTATAGAAACCTCATAATTGTTTAATTGGTGATATTTACCTTTTATTTCCTCGGAATTAAAGCCCTTCAATTCTGTTTCCAAATTAGTTTTTATTTCGAGATTTTTTTCATACAGTTGGTTACTTTCAATTATATTAGAATTAATTTTTGCTAAGTCATTATTGAAAGAATTATTGCTTAAAATATTATCTAATGCATAGTATAAGCTATTCAAATCTTCACTTATGTTTGTTTCACTATTTGTAGACTTATAAAGATTTTCTATTGCCTGTCTATGCTCATTATTTTGACTTAAATCACTCCCGCATATACATTTATTATCATCGAGTAATTTTTTTAAAAAGTCTTTTTTATATAATGATGGTATCTCACCAATTTCTATTTTCCCCTTGATCTTATCTCTAACATCCTTGATACAATCTTTCATAGATATGTAGGGTGCCTTTTTGATTAATAACTCAATTTTGCTAAATTCATATTCGTTAATTTTATTTAAATTATCCTTTATTGCTTTCTTATTTTCAATAATCTGTTCCTCAATACTTTTGACATCTGGAATATGTAACAATTGTTTCTGTAAATCATCTCTATTTATTTCAGCCTCTTTGATTTGTGGGATTAATTTATTTTTTTCATCTTCTATTTCTCTGATTTTATTATTTATCTCGTCTATTTTTTTAGTTATCTGATCTAACTTTTGTGAGTCTGCTTTGTATTTTACTTCCCTTCTAAAATTATTTTTTGCATTAGTTATATGTTTTTCAACCTTTTCCAATAATTCCAAATTTGACAGTTTATAAACCTCGTTGTTGATTATAGAGTGGTCCTGGAAATATTCCTCCAGCATTTCACCATCAAAGAGAAAATAGGTGTGAATAGATTCAGGAAAATGGCGATCTATAAATGATTCCTTATCATCCTCGGGCCATACCGTGAATTCTTTATCTTCTTTACCTCTATATAAAATTTCAAAGGAAGAACTGCCTTTAATAAATTCATAATTCTGCTTTAAAAAATTTTGTTTACGTGATATTTTAAATTCGTTTTGATTTATATCAACCATAAACAAGGAAATTTCAACATTTTCTTCAGATTTATCTGACTCTTTTTGCTGGATATTATTCAATAGCGGCAATCCTTTTAACTTCTTTGTTGAATAAAATTCCTTTCCGTATAGACACCAGGATATTGCATTCATCAGCGTTGTTTTTCCATATCCATTTTTGCCTAATATTATCGAAATATTTTTTTTATTATCTACATTCAGGTTGATAGTAACATCTTTATACTGTCTATAATTTTTTAATACGATTTCTTTAATAAACATCAATTATCACTTAACTCCTTGATTTGATCCTCATACCACGCTGCGACTCTTGGCCTTTCACTCTCACGGAATTCATATTCTTTTTTAATTGCCTCTGTCAAAAAGCCTTTTAAATTGTCATCAATTCCTACCGTATCATTAATTTCCTTTATCAGCTTTTTAAGCGAATTATAATCTATTTTACTAGATCTATCCATTATTACCATATCTCCTGTTTAATTTTATAAATTTTATTTAAGCACTCTAGACTGTTATCAGCATTATAGGAAAATTCATCATATCTTCTCAGTTCCTTTTCAAACAGCTTCAATTCAATTTTTTTAAATTCTGGATCAACGTTTAAAGGAGGTTTTACTATTATATCATAGATGTATGCGTGATCTTTATCTCTGCATCTGCGTAATATCCTACCCATCCTCTGATACCATTCGCGTGAGTTTCCGGTACTTGACATTAATATAGCATTCTTGATAGACGGAACATCCACGCCTTCATCCAGACATTTTATTGCCACCAGCATGTTATAAGACTTCTCAGAAAATTTGCTCAAGATAAAATCCCTTTCACTGGTATTATTATATTTTCTATCAGGCTTTGTACTTTCATTCATTGTGAATTTATGTTGTATGATATCTTTTTCATTTAAAATATCCTGAACAACACTAATTTGTTGTGGTGAACAGTAAACCAGTGTATGATTCACATCTCGAGAAGAGGATAACTTATCAATAATTTCTCTCAATACATTATATTTATTAAAAGCATTTTTTATAATATTCTGACGTTTGAATAACAACTGTTCCTTAGCTTCGTCATATCCGTCTAAATTCCATATTTTTACCAATTTTTTGGTAATTTCCATATATTTCGTTTCCTCTTCTTTATCCAAATCTATAAAATATGGCAGGTAATCATAATGAACAATGAAAGATTTGTTAGTATCGGGATTAATTGTGTTCAGAGCTTGTTTCAAAGAAAACGTGTATACTATACCAGAAAAATAATTTATGATAAAATCTGTCCCCTCCTCATCGAAATATCTCTCCGGAGTTGCGCTCAACCCTAATCTGTATTTATAAATCTCTAA
This sequence comes from Thermoplasmata archaeon, assembly GCA_021802205.1. Taxonomy (GTDB): domain Archaea; phylum Thermoplasmatota; class Thermoplasmata; order Thermoplasmatales; family Thermoplasmataceae; genus Ferroplasma. Next base: position 14,133 of record JAKAAT010000002.1, on the reverse strand, counting down.
TAAACCAGTTCTGCGTTTTTGTGAGCCTATTCCATGCACCTCATCAACGATTAAAAATTTATCATATGGATATTTTTCTATTATATTTATAAAGTCCCTATCAGACAGTTTATTATTTGTGGTTAGTACAATTAAGTTGTCTGTATAGTAAAGACCTATTATTTTAATATATAATTTATCTTTCCACTTGGCTGTGTTTGTAACGAAGATGTTTGTAAGTCCCAAACGTTTCAAGCTTTTTTCCCACTGACTTAACAGATGCACGTATGGACATGATATAACTGTCAAAAATTTTTTATTTATTTTTAGTAATTCTTTAACGCAATAAATTGCAGTATATGTTTTACCAGTACCAGTTGCCATTGAAAATATACCTTCCATGCCATTTTCTATCCATGATTCTATTGCGACATTTTGATATTCCCTTAAAGACGGCGCTGTTTCTGATTCTTTGCCCATGTACTATATTAATGCATAGTTATATAGATCCTTTTCGGTTATATATCACTCCACTCATTAACTTTTATTTTAATATAAATTATGGGACAAAACCTTGAGTTAACTGGTCATCCATATTTGCTTTAAAATAGTTAAATAAACATTATATATAGTGTTAATTATGAATCGGACCACTTACAATGCATTAGATATCTGTAATTTGTTAACTAATATTAAAAGTACTAAAATGTTAGTTTATAATATACTATTGAAATTTTTAAATCACAGAAGAAACATAAAAAAATTCGCGGGAATGTTACAAAAAGACAATGTGGAACTGGATCGTATAAAGGAATCCGTAGCCAATAATAGAAGAAACAGCAAAGGAAGATTCTGATGATTATTCATGATGCTCCTTGCCAATTTGTTCTTTTAACCAGTGCCCAATGCACAATAATAAATTTATAACTATGGATTCTAATTTTAAGAAAATTAATTATAATAACCTCGATTTAGCTTACACTAAGACTCTATTACTGACTATTTATCTCCATTCCTACTATTTTCCGCATCTTTCAGGAATTTCCCTATCAATTTCAGATAATTTTCATAAAAATTTCTACCCTTATCGGTTAGCTGCGCATACACTCTCGGTGATTTAAAAAATGATACCTTCTCGGTCCTTACAAAACCACCCTCTTCAAGTTTAGAAATATGATTCTCAATACTACCTTTCCCGCATCCGGTGACCTTCATTAGATCCGAAAGCTTCATCCTTTTATCAATGGCAAGTGACATTATGATTATAAGTCTGGATGATGATGTTAATGGAGTGTTGCTCAATTCCACGGATATCTGGCGTAGAAGGTTTTTAAGTTCGGATTGAACTTCATTGTCCATTGTCAACCTCCAGATAGTCTGGTGCCCCGTATATCATACTGATGCCTGCAGTAAGCCAGACAAATACAATTATAGCAAAGGATGAATAATAGAGCAGGTGATCATCAAATATAGGCAAAATACTGGTAAAATCTACAATCAACGGTATTATTACAATGAACAGAAAGGAAATTACAACTGTATATACCACTCCAGGAATTTTAGATAATGAAGATTTTACAGACCTTATTATAATGAAATCCATAACAAGGAAAATAATCGATTGAATGGCCATCTCAACAATGGGTTCATAGCCCGGTGGAATATACGAAGAGAGAAAGGATACAGCAATGAGAATAAAAACAAGAGCCAGTGTTACTCTCTTCCATAATCCACCACTGGAACCAATGCTATTTTCATTCTTCAATCTCAGGAATCTTAAAGTTTTTCCATATATATGGAGCCAGTAAAGGAGCGCGATTACCAGCAACAGGGAATCGATAAGAAAGGCTATGAAATGAACATAATCGGGCATAATAACATATGAGAGCAACGGTTCCAAGTAAGCATATAGAAATATTACACCTGCGAATAGTGCAAAGAAGAGTCCCCAAGATCTGCTTATCATATACTGTTCGAAGGTTATTATCCTGTTCCTTGTTGCATTGATGTTTTTCAGGATAATGTCATTGCCTTTTTCATCAACCATTTTATCACCATTATTACAAACAGAATTTGTTATATCTGTTAATTGCTCTATCTATAAAACATAATAATTTGTCTGCCTATAAATATTAACACAGGTTCAAACTTTGAACCCAGCAGTGATTTCATAGGTTCTTAAAGTATATCCAGATATGGAAATCAAAACTGTTAATTTAACCAAAGTTATGGGCAGTAATTTCTCATTACAGCCGCTTAACCTTGATATACAAGGTCCTGGAATGGTAGGCTATCTCGGTCCCAATGGAGCAGGGAAAACGACAACATTAAAGCTCTTCACCAATTTAATCAGCCCATCAGGCGGAGAAGTCTTTATAGACGGCGTTAATGTGCATGAAGATCCGGTAAGTGCTATGAAACATGTTTCTGCCCTTATAGAAGACCCCGAGCCATATAACTACTATTCTGTTAAGGAATTTTTGTTATTTGTGGGTTCCATAAAGGAATTGAGTAAGTCCGTTGCCATGGAACAGATCAATAAATATGCAGCAATGTTCCATATAGAAAACCTGAATCTGCGTATAAAGAAACTATCCAAGGGTAATAGGCGAAAGGTCATGATAGCTGCCGTCCTGATGGGCAACAGTGACATCATTCTTCTGGATGAACCCTCTGATGGACTTGATCCAATAGAGTCAAAAATTTTCAGAAATATGCTTAATGAACTCAAAAAAACCAAACTCATTTTAATGAGCTCCCATCTGATGTTCGAAGTCGCTGAAACCTGTGACAGGATTATCCTCCTGAATAGAGGCAGGGTTATTGCCAGTGATGCAACGTCAGAGATTATTAAAATGATGGGAGGAGACAGAATAGGGCCTAATGAACTGGAGGGTGCATTTTTCAAATATATAGGAGATGATTCATAATGGAAAAAATGTTTTCGCATATAAAGCTCTTTTATAAGGATTACATGCATTTTGCCTCACGATCAAGGATTATGATGGAGATGGTTGTGGTGGATGCCGCGATCCTGGCTTTCATAGCTTATAAGATATCGCAGATAGACCACGTAAAGACCCTGTGGACTGGTGGCACGGCATTTTCAGCAACCTTAGCAGGTTTTTCATATTTCCTCATCTGCTGGACTGTGACGTTCATGGGCAGCTTTGCAATATCAAACGATTTTACCACCAATACAGCAAAATATATGCTTTCGCTACCTGTAAGAAGGAGCAGCATATTTATTGGTAGATATCTTGCTGCGACAACACTGGCTGCCCTGGCCACGATCTCATTCTTTGCCTTTATTGCCGGTGAATCATATTATTATTTCGGAAATATTCCGGCCACACTACTTAGGGCATATCTGGTATCCCTGCTTGTGATCCTTACGGCCATGTCAATCGTTTTCCTTTTGAGCAGTCTCATAAAACTTGATCGTTTTGTCCTTATGGGTTCGTTTTTCTTATTTTTCCTGGCAATGCCGGTTATTGATGGTGTTTTTCAGATAAATTCATTAAACGTAAATAGTCTATTATATGTGGATGCAAATGTAGTTACAAAGACTATAGGCTACACACCATATTTTTCTTATGCAGACTTTATCCAGATTGTACCACAGAACTATAATCTATTGAACTTCAACGAGGCTATTATTTCAATGGTAATCTATATTGTTGTGTTATTTCTCCTGGGTCTTTATGTTTATAGTCATAAACAGGTTTCATAAATTGTTGATATCCATATCTAGGAAAAACAATTTTAACTTTTAATCATTGATTTTTTTAATTCGTACAATTCCATAATCAAATCATCATATTTGATATCAATATCCGGATATACCTTCTCTACAAGCCAGTAAGTTATGGATTTGGAAAGAATATCGGACCAATTCCTGCTCTTGGATATTCCCTTGACCTTTTCCAGTATTTTGATATTTCTTTCAATTATTCTGTTAATTTCTCTTTTATCGTTTTCCTTAGCACAATGGGCACTGATCCATCTTTTTATATTTTTGGTTAGACGTGCAATATCCTCTGAATTTGAATTACAGTTCTCTGCAACAGAGATTAGAAATCTTACATCACTAGGGAATGATATAAAGATAATACCATTATTTCGCAAAAACACTTTCATCGAGAACATGGCCGTCCTCTTATTGCCATCCATAAAAGGATGGAATCTGATTATATGCTCAAATAGAATGGCAGCCTTTTCGTCTGCTTCTGAATATAAATCTATCCCGCCAAAGCCTTGATTCATGGCATTGATTATGCCTTTTATGGTGGCTTCATTGTAATGTACCTTTATTCCGGTGGATTCGGCAATTATTTCATGTGATAAAACAATCTGATTGGAATTGAATTCCATAAAAATCTTAGAGTTATAATTTTGCAAGCCTTTCCATCACCCGTCTAAAGACAGGGTCATTTTTCATTTCAGATTCATAGAATTCTTTTATTTCATCTTTGCTATTCATATCTATCATTCAATATCCATCCTTATTATTGCCTTTTATAAATATTGCGGAATATGATTTATATTTATGCCCCGGTCTCAGCCTATTATATTGGATCATATAATCGAAAAAATTAATATTAAACTTGTATGAACTGTGTATAAAATGTGAATAATTACGCTTTATGCTTATTTTTCAGCTTGTGGGCAACTTGATTTTTCACATTTACAGTATCCTTTGTTACACCTTTTTCCCTGAGCAGATATTTCTGTGTTCTTCCTGTAGGAGTCTTCGGTAGTGCATCCATGAACAGTATGTAATTTGGAATCCAGAAAGATGGCATATTGTCTATGCAAAAATCTACAATTATTTCTGGATTTAATCCAGGGTTCTTTGGTACAACTGCAAGCATGACCTCCTCATCACTTCCGGTGACTACTGGGAACACGGCCACATCTTTGATTTCATCCATTTTAAGCAGAATTTGTTCTACCTCGAAGGATGATATATTCTCCCCCTTTCTTCTTATTGAATTCTTCGCCCTGTCAACAAAATATATGTTGCCTTTTTCATCATATCTGCCGGGTCTCCCGTGTGGAACCATAAACCCTTGAAAGCATTCACCGTGGCTGTAGGCATCTTATAGTACTCGAGGAAAGTTGCATATGGCAATTTCGGTCTTATAACAATTTCACCTACCTCGCCGGGTTTAACGGGATATCCGGATATGTCCTGAATTTCCACCTGGAATGGCGGTGCCGGTATTCCACAGCTACCTGGTGGGTTTATTCCCTTTATCACATCACTGTATGGCGATGTTACGGGTATGCCTGCCTCTGTGCCGCCATATCCACCAGTAATATGGATGTTAAATCTCTTCTCAGCCATCTCCCAGATCTCTCTGGATGAATAGGCTATGGCAACTATTTCACCATGGTCTTTCTCCTCAACCGACTCTGGCTGTTTTATCAGCATTTCAAAAATAGGTCCTACAGCATGGAAATGGGTTGCTTTATAGGTCTTTATATCTTTCCAGAAGTTAACAGGATCAAATTTTTCTACAAGAACCATAGTTGCATTAGCCATCATTGAAGAAATTGCAGCCAAATCCAGGGCCATGATATGGAATAATGGAAGATAAACGTAAACAACACTGTCTGAGGAGACGCCCCCGGCATCAATCATATCGAGTGCGGTTACAATGAACTGCGCATTGCTTTCCACAACAACCTTTGACTGCCCGGTTGTTCCAGAAGTCAGTATCATTGCTGACGGATCATAGCCGTTCTTGAAATATTATGCATTGTTATGCATTTCTTTCTTGCAGTCGCTGATCATTCTCAATATTTGCCTGATCTGGATGGTACAGGTAATCATTCTTCATTGAATGCCAGGAGGGACTGCCACTCACGGCAAACGGGGTGCCGCAAAGGCATAATCCACGAACAGAGATGGATAATGATGCTAATTTATCCCTGTTGTAGGTTACGCCACAGTTGATGCATTCAGATTCCTTCCAGCGAGGGTGCCTTAATTTACCACCGCATACAGGACATTCGGATGAAGTCCCTGCCGGATCTACATACAATGTTTCATTGTCTGATTTATAATCAATATATCTCTGGAACAGCCTGTAAGGCCATTTATTTATATGTGTCCTGAATCTTTTTGATTTGATATTGTTTTTTGCATCTTTTTTATTATTTCCATTGCTCTTATCTCCCCTATTCCTTTTCCTATTCTTCTTTTTCATTCCCTCCTCCTTTATATTGGTCAGATCCTCGAAGACAAAGGTCTTTTCACTATTGTTTCTTACTATTTCTGTGGTTATTTTATGTATTTTATCATTAGTAATATTCCTCTGCCTGTGCTTTGCCTCCTTTAGTTTCCTGTCCCTCTTTGCAGGATTGATTATGTGCTTCTGCATCTTACTCCTCTTCCTTGCATAATCCCTCTGTGCCTGTGCTATATCTGATGTATCTATTGATTTTACCTCAACTATCTCACTATTCCTTATCACTGTATAATCGATAGATTTGAAATTCAAATCAAATCCTATGATATTGTTATGAATAACAGGTTTGTCATCAGTGCTGACTCTGAATGTTATGCATACTTTATTACCTGTCAATAATACCTCTGATATGGGATATTGAGAGTAATCAATGTATTTATTACTCTTATCCACTATGTCAATATATTCGTATTCATGGGGTTTCAGTGTTATCCTCAATTGATTATTCTCTATTTTAGTTAATTCTGAATCTATTCTCATTGCAAGCTTCTCTGCCTTTATTACCTTTAATTCACCATCATTGTTCTTCCTGTAAGACCTGAGTATTGCTATGGCACTCCTGCATACGGGATTGATATGGTGTTTTGCATACTCTGTATTATTATCATAATAATTTTTAAGAGACTTTCTCAGGGTTATTGGTGACGGCAATTGATTGCTATTCTGCACTGCAATGGAATATGCATTCAATATGCCTCTATTGATTAATTCTTTCATATCCATTAAGTATTCAAGTATCCTGTCATCAGGATTATAGTAAAACCATATGGTTCTTGTTTCACCTTTTGACTTCCAGGGATGCGTCATTCCTTCACTGCCTCCAGTATGTTCTTCATTTTATGAGACCTTAAACCATATAATTTTGCTGAGAATGATGTTATTATGGATATCAAATCCCTAGTAAGCTCCTCATTTGCTGATGCAATTTCCTCACCATCTGTTTCTATAATATTTGTATTATGCATGCTGCATATTGCTTCTATTAAATCAAAGCCGAATCTTGCCAGTCTATCCTTATGTGTAATGTAGATATTGTTGATTTCATTGTTCTCTATTTTATTCAATAATTCATTGAATCCCTTTCTGTTGAACTTCAATCCAGACCTTACATCCGAGTATACTGCTGCATCAGGGTGCAGTGCCTTCAATCTCTCGATCTGTTTATACAAATCACCCTTCTGGTCATTTGATGATACCCTTGCATATAGTGCATCTATCCTGTTGCTCTTTACACCCAGTATCCTGTTTATTTCTTCCTCTGGTACCCTCCTGAAATTATTTGACAATCTAATGCAGTGTATTTTCCCCTCACGATCCCACCTCCTCAGTGTGGTTGCATCTATTTGTAATATATCGCATGCCTCCCTGATTGTATATATCCTGCTCATATATATTGCATAATAATAAATAATTATATATAAATATTACCATTAACAGTTAGAACCCTTTAATTCTGAGTCTTCCTTAATAGAATAAGTTTTTAGCAAGGTCTCAAAGGTAACAGTATTCTCTAATTTCTGAGGTAAACCATTCTCATTTCCTATCAAAATAATTTTTTCTAAGTATGGTAAATTATCCTTTACAGCCAGATAATTCCCGGCAAGTCTGCTATCAAGAAACAGGAATCTGGATTCAGGCATATCAATATTGTATACCAGTGGGTCTTTTATAAAACCTGTATTCACTGTTACAGGAATACAACCAGCCTTGAGTATGCCAAAATATGAGAACAGCCATTGGGGAGAATTGAATGCATATATTGCAATTTTATCGCCTCTCTTTGCCCCAAGCCCGATAAGTCCTGATGCAATTCCGGAGCTGATATTGTCTGTTTCCTTATAGGAATACTTCTCATTCTTGAAGATGATCCATGTCTTATCCTTATTTTCCTCTCCTTTGCTTTTTAGCAATTTTACGACTGAGGGATATAGATCAAGAGCCTGCCTGTATATTTCTTCGTTATAGAAACCATTTTTCATTTTCGGGTCCGGTGGAAACATAGAAAAATATACACTATCTTACCATAAACTTTTTTATAGCAACATAAATATGTTAATATGCTAAAAATCCTTCAACCAGTTCTGTTGTATATTCCTCTATTGACTGATCGTTTTCATCCCACCAGATAAGATAGCAAAGCAGAGAACCGAAGAATGACCTCTTTTTTGCAAGGGATAGTTTCATATCTGCCATCCTTTCGACCCTGCTGAATACATTGTCAAAGCTGGTGAAACAGAGGTCTTTTAGTTTATCCTTCAGGGCAGGGTACTTATTCTTGTTGCTTACGGTATAAAGAAATAAATTTCTTATATCAGAGGGTTTGTAATAATACAGAAATTTTATTCCCAAATCATAGAGAATGCCATTTCCATCCAGATAAGCTGTATTATCTATGGCATTCATAACTTCAATGGGTACTGATTTAAGTGCTGATTCTATAATGAGATTCTCCTTGTTTTCATAGTAAAAAAACAGAAGACCCTTGCTTACATTAGCTTCCATTGCAATTTCATCCATGGTTGCCTGATCATAGCCTTTTCCAGAAAATACCTTTATTGCTGCCTCCAGTATTTTTTCCTTTTTATCGGCCTTCATACCCTTATATTGCATTTAGATATATTAATTATTTGACTATATGGTCAAAATATTTATATAATTATTGACTATACAGTCAGTATAGGATGATGATAAATGAAAAATAAATTGTTATATGCATTCGGATCGGAATGGTTTGGCATGGCCATAGCCACACTTGCTGTTGCCCAGGTATTCTTCCTGGTATCAAGATATCTGGATAACCTGACATTGAAATATACCGGAGAGGTATTCTTCTATCTTGGAGTGATAATATTTGTGGTTATATTTATGTTGTGGTCTGTACGTGGACTAACAATACACGATAAGAAATGGAGCCACTGGAACAGCCTTACGAGATTGAGTTTCATTGCACTGATTCCCATTATTTCCTTTGTGATGAATCATATACTCATAGATCTTTACGGTCTCAGCAGCCTCACTGCAACCCTATCGCTTTATAACTATTTCTTCAGCTACTTCCTTGCACTTATACTTGGAATTCTTCTGGGATACAGGCTTTATACCAAGGAAATAGATAAAAATGAAATAAACTATGCCATAATAATACCACCACTATCCATAGGTACAAGCATATTCCTTGCAACACCATTAATGGGATATTACCACGGAAATACAGCACAGGCAATATACTTCCTGGTTTTGATGGGTCTCGGTATATTCTTCTTCCTGTATATATTCATAGGTTCAGTAGCACTATCAGGGCATGTGTCCAATAAATCAGGTTCCACACTTCCTACTGCCATGCTACCGGTTGGTGTCTCGAGCCTGATAATCATAAACCTGCTTTCCATAACATCCTTCGGCCCGGTTATCGGGCACATGATCTTGGGAATAGGCACGGTAGAATTTATTTCAATTCTTCTGTGGGGCTTCGAGGTATGGAATTTCCTTGTTATGTTTATAATAATGTTCAGGAAGGAAACATTCGGATATCTATCTGTATGGGCATATGGTTTTCCTCTGGGTTTATTTGCAACATCCACCATAAAGCTTGAAGCGGTTACAAGGATTGCTGTGCTTGGTGACATATTCCTGTTCATCTGGATAGTCCTGATTCTGCTCTGGTTCTATGCGCTGCTGAACACCTATATATTTGTACACAGGCTGGATAGGAATATGAAAGCCACACCAAGCAAATAAATAAATTATTTTTTTAAGATTTTTTCCAATCGGCAAGGATAAATATAAAATAAAGTTAGATTAAATAATGTCGGATATGAAATATATATACATCATAGGTGGAATAACGCTTGTCTTCATCTGGATAGTCATTATAGTTTCAGTTATATTCAATCCATGGTTCAGGGTTACGGGAAATGCATTGAGTGACCTCGGTGGTGGAAATATGATTCTGAACGGCCATCCGGCACCTGCATACCCATATATCTATAATGTTGGATTGATGATCGAGGCTATTTTCATAGCTATACTTGCATCCCTGTTCCTCTCTAAAAGCAAACATAAAGTGGAGAATGCGGGAATATCGTTCTTCATAATTTCGGCACTGTTTCTGGCCCTTATAGGAATATATCACGAAGGAACATATCCCCATGATTTTGTATCTATATGGTTTTTTATCCTTGCCAGTATCTCTTACGCTACTATTGGAATATCACTTATCATCAATAAAATGATATTTGGGATTCCTATTATAATAACAATAATTCTATCCTGGATTTTATATGCAATAATTCCATGGCAGTCAGTTGCTGAGGATGAGATATTTGGAATAGCAGTAATCGAGGTCTTGGTTATTCTGCACATCCTTTCATTCAGAAACAGGCTGGATTATTTTATAAAAGAAAAAAGTCACTATTGAACAATGGAAGGTTGTAAAAAGATATTTTAGATGTCGTCAGATTCCTTTATATATTCATTGGCATTTATTAGCCATTCATATAATTTAACAAATCTAATTTTAATTCCATCATAGACCTGTTCTTCGTTTTTATTAGAATTTATAATGATTCCGTACTTAGTTTTGAATTTCTTCGAAAATTCTATTATGCCCTTAACTTCTCTTTTAATATTGGTTTCATTTATCATGTAACTGACCTGCACAGGTATTATTAAATTTTTTATTTTAACTATGAAATCTATTTCATAACTTTTTTCTCTGTAATAATACAATTCTAGTAATGGAATAACATTCCTTAATCGTATAAATTCCTGGGCAACAGCATTTTCTATAAATTTTCCCTTATTTTCCATGAAATTGTATCCAAAATAATATGAAAATGAATTATCAATGGAATAAACTTTCTTTGGGCTATTTTCCTGCTCCTTCAATGAATATGAGAATTTCTTTGTAAAAAATATCAGGCCCGATGTTTCTATATATTCACTGTATCTCTGAATAGATTTCAAAGGCAATGGTAATGTGTTTTTAATCGATTTGTATATATTATTATAGGTTATTAGTGACGAAATATTAATTAAATAATATTTAATCAAGAACTTCAATTTATCCCCTTCCCTTATTTTGTACCTATCCATTATATCTTTCAAAATGATGGTATCAAAATAGCTTTTTACTAACTCCTGGTGTATATCTGCGTGCAATGTCGGAGCAGGCATCCCGCCAAATTTTATATATAATTCTAAATATTTTAATATCTTTTCAAGATTGATAGCCAGAGCCTTTCTATCTTTGATTATTATGTTGTTAAATTTCAGATATTCAATAAATGATAAGGGGGTTATGTTGATATTTATATTCCTGCCGGATAAGAGTGTTGAAAATTCAGAACTCAATAACTTAGATGATGAACCTGTAATTATGAATTTTATTTTTTCAGAGTATGTTCTAACGAATTTTTCCCAGCCCGGTACCTCCTGAGCTTCATCTATTATTATGATATTGTTATCGGTTTTTTTAATCAATTTTTTATATGCATTATATATGTCATCCAGTGTTGAGATACTATTTTCAAGCCTTTCATCATCAAAATTTATAATCAGTATATCTTCTGGTATGTAGCTATTTTGTATTAATAAGAACGCAGCCTGCATGGATATAAATGATTTGCCACACCTCCTTATGCCACTTTCTGTTACTATATTTATGCCATTTAAAAATTTCATGATCATATCAGTATAAGAATTTCTTGGTATACCTGTATCAATACTCTTTCCCCAGAAATTATAATCTGATAGGATGCTGATATATTCCTCATCTGAAGTCATTATGTCATATAAGACATACTTTCATATAAATATTGTGTCACATGTGACATGAGGTAAAGACAAACATTGTTAAATTCTCCAAATGTGCTTAGCCTAGTAGATTTTGGTATGCATGGTATCGGCATGGCCATATCAATGTGAATAAATAGATTAAGCACAGTCTGCCCTACTTTTATATACAATTTCTGCAAAGTAACTACACGTTAATTGGTTTTCCTTCCAGAATTTATCAAAGTAATCATATACAGTTTTTCTTAGCAAGGCAATTTGTAAGAAACTGCTTCAAAATTATATAATACCTATTATGCATTGAATAATGACAATTATATTTTCTTATGAATTGTATTCAATGAATAATATCATTAATTATCCTGTATCAATGCATTTATTCTGTCTTTCTGTTTCCGGCATTCATCTGCAAGATATGGATATTTCTCTGAGATTGCATCCATGATCATGAACTTGATTTTAACAACTGCCTCGTGTACGCCTATCCTGCCTGCCATGGTTTCCAGTGCAGTGTCGTACTTCGTAAGGTTATGCCTGATATAATTGACCTCAATCCTTTCCAGAAATGCCTTATCTGATTTTGGTGTGGCATAATCAAATGAAAAATTATTCCTCTCCATTGCAATCATTTCATGAAAGTCGTTATAGTTTTTTACAGCATTTTGTAATAAATTCTCTTCTGATATTACTTTGATTTTGAAAGTCATAAGTTCAATCTGCCCCATTAATTCCTGTTTTTTAAGGTCTGCCACATTCTTCATGGTTTTTGATCTTTTTTCTGCATTCAACTTCCTTTCTTTAAAACTTTCGCCGGATTCTGCAGCCAGAACTCTTTTCATATCATAAAGTTTCATGGATGCTGCAGACCTATACATAGGATTGTCCTTTTCTGTATCTGGCTCTCCAAGGAATGTTTTTATCATGCCTTCTGTCCATCCTCTCTGCTTCAGCAATGATTTGCTAATATATTGAATTTCGTCTTTTCCGGTGCCTTCTTTCATTTCTCATGCCTCTGAATCCATCATATTTATGAAGGTCATGTATATTTATATTTTTTATGTATAGTGGAGAGAATTTGCAAAACATTAATATTTTAATTATTCATGGTTTGCCATGGATGAATTATATTTTTTGAATGATGGATCATATGAACTTGATTCAGGAGCTTATTTTGGCATTGTTCCAAAGGCTATATGGTCAAGATATTTCCATGACATAGAGAACAAAATAAGGATAACAACTAATATTCCTATGCTGAATATCAATAACAGGCACATACTTCTGGATGCGGGAATCGGAAACAATTTTTCGGAAAAGTTCAGGAAAATCTTTAAGCCCATAAAAGATCACGATATCGAAGAATTAATTGAAAACGATTATCATATAAATGCTCTGGATAAAGTCATAGTTTCACATATGCATTTTGATCATTGCGGGCATGTTTTTTCAAAAAATAAACTATTCAGAAATACATCTTTAATTGTACAGGAAAAGGAATTACAGGCATACAGGCACCCAAATGAGTTCACCAGAGGAAGCTATATAAAGGATCGAATAACTCCTGGAATTATTAAATTAGAAGGCTCAAGAAGAATAAACGGAAATATCAGCACAGTTATTACCGGCGGGCACAGTGAAGGACATATGGTTACATTGTTTAATATAAATTCAAGGAAGTATATGTACGGTGGAGACCTGTTTCCCTCTGCATTTCACATAAAGCCCTACTACATTACAGCCATAGATTCCTATCCTGTCGAATCCTTAAGATTGAAGAAAAAGCTGGTAAAGAAGGCAATAAAGGAGAATATTGCAATTATATTCAACCACGATCCGGAACATGTAATGGCTAAGGTATATGGAAGTCCAGAAAAACCTGAACTTGAATTTCAGGACATTAAAAGGTGATTCACCTGTAAAGCCATTCCAAGGTCGCATGGTTAAATATATTATCTTATTTATCAGTATTATTATTTCATAGTGTGTTGCATAATTAATAGGCATGTGTCATCCCCCTCATAATATTGTAATTAACAACCTTAAGAGCTAATTCCTGTATAATATACTCTATTTTCTTAGCTTTAATAACCTCTGTCATTACTCT
>JAKAAT010000038.1 GCA_021802205.1 Thermoplasmata archaeon | reverse complement strand
GCTCCCTGCCTGACCATCTCTATTCCCATGAGCAACAGTATGATACCACCTGCTATCTCAAGTGCTTCAATAGATATTCCAAAGAATGCTATGATAATATCACCTACAAGTGCGAATAGAATTATTATAATGCCTGCATAGAGTACAGCATCCCTGGATATGTTTCTCCTTGTGTCCCTGTTGAATGAACCTGTCATGCCAACGAATATAGCGAGACTCCCGAAGGGATCAATGACCACCAGCAGTGGCATGAAAACCTTCAGGAAATCTGTTATAAACGTCATGCTACAGTATGGCAATTATGTATATAAATTGAATTTTTTTAAGCAATGTAACAGAATATAATTTTATCTGAATATACAGCAATTACGGTAATTAACCGTTAAAATTACAGGAAGCAATAATTAAATCAATGGAAAAAATCTTATATTGTTTTTGTATGGCATTAAGATGAAGGTACTGATTCTCGGTATAGACGGCTACATAGGTTTTCCACTGGCATTGCGCCTCCTGGACAGGGGATATGAGGTCTCAGGTGCAGACAATTTCTATACCAGGAACAGGGTAAGAAAGGTCGGTTCCAAATCTGCGATTAAGATTAATTCATTTTCAACAAGAAATAAAAAACTGAACAATGCCATTAAATTTTACAGGGGCGATGTGAGCAATTCCAAATTCGTTTATGACATTATAAGGGATGCGAAACCTGATGCAATAGTTCATCTTGCCGAGCAGAGATCCGCACCTTATTCCATGATATCTCTGAAAACTGCAACAGAAACGCTTGATAAGAATATTGAAAGTACAATGAACATTATATACGCAGTGAAGGACCTTAACAGGGATATACATATAGTGAAGCTCGGGTCCATGGGTGAATATGGAACACCTAATATAGATATACCGGAAGGCTTCCTCAATGTCAATTATAATGGCAGAAACGATAATCTTCCTTTTCCCAGAATGGGACAGTCATGGTACCATCTGTCGAAGATATTCGATACATATAGCCTGATGCTTGCAGAAAGGATCTGGAACATGAATATAAGCGATGTGATGCAGGGTGTTGTATACGGAACAAGAACACCGGAAATATCCAAGTACAAGCTTTTTACCAGATTTGATATAGATCAGGTTTATGGCACGGTGCTTAACAGATTTATTTCACAGGCAGTTATAGGATATCCCCTGACAGTGTATGGAAAAGGGAACCAGAAACGTGCGTTCCTGTCCCTGGAGGACAGCATTGAATGCCTCAATCTGATTATTGACCATCCACCGGAGAAAGAATACAGGGTTTATAACCAGTTCGATGAATACTATCCACTGAACTATCTTGCGGAAACCGTAAAAAGTCAGTATAAATCTCTTTACAACCGTGATGTAAGCATAGATCATGTACCTAACCCAAGGGTAGAGATGGAAGATCATTACTACAATCCTGTTAATGAAAATCTCAGGAAAATAGGGTACAAGAGGCAGAGGTCTCTGGATGAGGAGGTTCCGGTCATGATAAAGGATGTTAAGAGAAACATGAATACAGTATATAGCCTGAAAAATGTTATAAAACCTGCAACTAACTGGAGATAGATTTCTTGCAGAATTTATATGTTCTCTCCAGCAGCCGGAAATAATTATTGCTATTTCCTATACTTATCCAGTCATTCTTTCGAATTTTGAAATATTCAACTGTATTTCCTTTCGTTATGAATCGGTTTATTGCCGGCGTCAGCTCCGAACCCCGTATCAGATCCAGCACATCATGTTTGAAAACATAGAAGGCTGCCATGGCATAGTTGGATTCAGGGTTATCTGGTTTTTCAACTACGCTAGTAACATTCCTGCTATTGATATAAGCTACACCGTATTTTTCAGGATTCAACACAGACATTAGTGTCAGTACACTGTTGCCAGTTTTTTTATAAAGTTTTATAATTTTCTTTGTTTTCTTGGTATCGATAATTATGCCGTCACCGGCATTCAGCATAAAATCTCCCTTGATATAATCCCTTGCCAGTGATACGGCCTTTCCATAACCCTCCGGCTTTTGCTGATATATGAACTCCGTTTTCATTCTCAATGTTGACAGGTAATCAGCTGTGTGATGATCACGGTGATCAAGGACTATAAAGAACTTGCTTGCACCTGCGTCAGACAGGTTATGCATTATGCAGTCCAGGACAGGTCTGAGAACTATTTTTCCGTTTCGTACAGCGTACAGTGGGAGCATTTCCTTTCTCATGCCCCTTGGGAGATTTGCTCTGGTACCTAGTCCGGCAGCGGTAATGAGTGCATCCATACAGGGTAATTACATTTATTTTATTAAATAGTACCGCCTACTTTTTATGAAATCAACATCAATATACTATTAATACTTTCAAGCCATTATTAAACAATGGAATGCTCTATCTGTGGTGCACAGGCCGTCTATGAGGTGAAATATAACGGTTCATCTCTATGCAAAAAACACTTCATGGAATATGTGGAAAAGAGAGTTAGAAAGGAAATAAGGGCGCAGGTCGATTTTTCCAGAAAAAACATGAAAATTTCAGTAGCGATATCCGGCGGAAAGGACAGCTCTGTAACACTTTACTTGCTGAATAAAATTCTCTCTGAAAGAAGAAATTTAGAGATAACAGCTTTTACCGTGGATGAGGGCATAGAGGGTTACAGGAGCACAGGGCTTGATAAGGCAGGGAAACTTTGCAAACAGCTCAATATAAAACATGATGTAATATCATATAAGGAAAATTACGGTTATACTTTAGATGAAATAATGAAAATAGATAAAAAAACGATATCATGTTCGCACTGTGGCCCCATGAGACGGCAGCTCATGAATAAAATATCAGAATATTCAAAATCTGATTATGTTGCCTTGGGGATTAATCTGGATGATTATTCGCAATCAATACTGATGAATGTTGCAAAGGGAGATGTGTCCAGGTATGCTAGAATGGCTCCTCATTCATATATTCGCGATGGGCTTGTTCCCAGGATATTACCACTGAGAAAAATACCTGAAAAGGAGGTTGTGCTTTATGCCCTGCTCACTGGCATAGACTTTGATTCAAGCTGGTGCCCGTATTATAGCATGGCACAGAGGAATACCTTCAGGGAAGTTATAGAAAAGCTGGAAAAAGAAACCCCTGGAACAAAATTTGCTATTGTGAAATTTTTTGATGAAACCAGACCGGCAATAAAGAAGAGTATCAGTACAGAGAGCATTAAACTCAATAAGTGTAAAATATGCGGTGCACCTACTCCAGGCGAGATATGCGAGGTGTGTGCTGATCTAGAAACCATAAGAAATCTTGAAAAGGCAGCATAGAAATATTTATTAAATTTCTAACAATAGAGGTCTCACGGGGTTGTAGCTTAGCTTGGTTGGAGCACCCGGCTGATAACCGGGAGGTCACCGGTTCAAATCCGGTCAGCCCCATCGGGTGCAGGTGCGGGTACAAACATTTTTGAACCCCCTATGCCTTTTTCTGTTTTTTGACATCGCTTGAAAACCCTGTTGTATACGTCTTTTATTGAATTGGCAACAGTCTCGCTTGTGACGTGTGTGTACCTCTGGGTGGTGGCTAGGCTCGAATGCCCTAAATGGATTTGCACCTGCATGATGTCCACCGGAATGCTTCCGCGATAGCCTAAAATCAACATTGTTGCGCACTTATGCCTTGCAGCATAGGCATGGAACTTGGGACCCCTGCTTTCGCCCCAATTTCCTTTATCCTTTTTCTAGCATAGGGGTATGTCATCCTTCCTGATTTTGTGGTAAAAAGTGCCTTAGGATCTGTTGTGTACCTGTGATTGGTCACATAATTGTTCAGGGATTGTATTACCTTATCGAGTATATTATTCACGGACTACAAGAAAGATATTCCATTCTGTAAACTAAAGATTATTTCATCATTAACATCAAATTTGTATTTAAACAAAATATTACACAGAAGTAATAAAATAAGATTTCCACAATTATATGCCATAAAAACTATTGAACTGAATGATTTATTTATTGGGACTTTTTCCCTACTTCATCAGCCAGACCGCTTCTCTTATCGGTCCTATTATCTATTGCCACAGGTTGATTTCCAATCTTTATACCCCTGACTATATTGAAAAGATTTGAAAGTGCAAGGACGGCGAAAACCATACCGAGAATAAGTGAAAAGAAGAGATATGTTTCAATGAATAAAAGTACTGCATTTTCATGATAACTCGATAGTACGGAACCTACAAAATTAATTAGTAATGACGTAAGGCCAATTAATATTGTATATACAAAAAGCCGGTTGACTTCCGAAAATATTGGTTGCCTGAGGCTGTTTGGATGGAATATTGGCGTCATGGTTATCAATATGGTATAGCCAGCAAACATCAATCCCATAATTGTTGCATAAAATGTAAGCATTGAGCTTTCCAGATAATAAGAGGATATATTAGCTGAAATTATGGCATCACCGGGAATATATAGTGCACCAATTTTATTGTTAATAAAAAATGCAATTAAAAATGAAATTACAATCACATTCCGTATTCTATAAAAACTATGGAATATTCCTTTCAGTTTGATTTGTGCCATAAAAGGGATATAATAGGTGGTTTATAAAATTATCTAAAATAAAAATGCCCAGACAATTCTGCAGGTATTTACCATGCATCTTTTCCAAAGATATGTTAAAAGCATAAATGGTAGAATGAGAGGATAATATAGCACACACTAAAGGAAAAAATGCGTGATAATTAACCATATAAGTGGTTAAATTGATATAAATAACGGAAGCAACATGATTTATAAAAAAGTTTGTACTTATACAAAACCTTAAGATAACGAGATCAATTTTACTTTTGTAACTACATAGTTGCCTCGATTCCATATATCATATATGTTTTAGTACCGTACCACGACTACTAAGGTATAATTTAGTTCATGAAATGCTAATGTGCCTAATAATAATTAATTATAATGATGATTTTTTTGCCATTTCATTCGTATATAATCTAGATACCTGTCAATGCCATCAATTAACATTACGAATCCGATAATTCCAAGTATAACAGTAAAATAAACTGGGATATTCGTAAATATATGTTCATATACATTTAGAATAATAACATAAGGGATAAAGATCAACAAAAATATTTCATTCGATACTTTCCTTTTTTTTATTGGTTTAGATAAATTTATCAATACTATCACCCAGTATATCCAATGTATACCAAATATAATGAAACAATATATAAATTATCCATTACACTTAGGAATATTCTTTTCATAAAATACGTTTATAAAAATCCTATAAATTTTTTGTCATAGTTTAAATCTTGGATTGCAATGTAATATTATGACAACAAGAATTGGAATACCTGTGAGTGGAATCACGATTAGCGGACCTGGAGAGGGAACAGAAGTACATATTTTCGAGGTAGAGAATACAAAATATAAATTAATAGAAAGTTATGAAAACCCAGCCATGAAAGCAACTTCAACCAGAGGAATACATATGCTAAAATCTGTATTGGCAAAAAATGTGGATGCCATAATAGTATCGGAGATTGGAGCTCCAGGGGTTCGCTTTCTTAAAGATAAGGTGAAGATATACTTTTCAAACAATATGAATGAGAATGAGGCACTTGAATTTTATATACAGGGAAAACTTGAAGAGGTTACATTGCCAACTCATGAATCCCCGAACCATGACGGAAATGTGCATGAGTTGAAATAACCAAACTTCCTAAATAATTTTAAAATTGTATTTTATCTGTTGATAGTATACTATCAATAACTTTATTTAATTTTGTGTCCGCAGTTTGGGCAGTAGGTCATATCATCAGTAACAGGATAACCGCATCTGGGGCATCTATGAGCGGTATCAGGAAGATTTTCATCGTTATTGTTTTCTGCCATATTTTCCCTTATATTTTGATATGGATTTTTTTTCTTATCATCTCCAAAGACAGCCATTCCAATATTCGCCCTGGGGGCTTTTGCCCTCGCCATGTCCAGTTCATGTTTTTTATTTTCCAGCATTTCCTTTTCTTTCTTGTTGGCTTCGTCTCTCTTTGCAACTGTTGCAAGCCTTGTGATTTGATCTACCCAGGCTTTCGGTTTCTTAATGGCAAAATCCACCCTGAGCAGCTTCTGCGATTCCCCATAATACTCAATACTGAGCACCTGTTTGGTAAAAATAGGAAATGCTGGTTTAGCAAAATTCGCATTCTCAACATTATATAGAAAGAGATTAAGGTCTAATACAGCCGGAGACGCCCTTAAAAAGGATGAATGTCCCTTTTTTTCAAATATTAAACGTTTATCTGTAAGAAAGAGCATCCCGTGGACATAGTCGTTGTTCTCTATTTTTTTGGCTTTTGAGCTCAAGAATTCATGCTCATCATTTTCATATATCGGCATTATATGCAGATAATATATAAGATAATAAATTTTCTCTATGCTGTTCCGCTTTTTGATCACATCATTCTAAAATGACCACCAAATTTCTATGCCATAAGCTTTAATAAAATACGTGGCATAAAATAAAATTTAAGTATTACAATGTTTTAATATTAATATGGTAAAAAGAGAAATACATGCACCGCATGGAAATAAACTGAACACAAAAGGATGGTCCCAGGAAGGAGCACTTCGTTTGATTATGAATAATCTTGACCCGATGGTTGCCAAGGATCCTGACAACTTGATAGTTTACGGCGGAAAGGGGAAAGCAGCAAGAAACTGGGAAGCCTATGAAAAGATTATAGAATCACTTAAATCACTGGAAAACGATGAAACCTTACTGATCCAGTCAGGAAAACCCGTAGGAATTTTCAGGACAACCAAAGATTCACCTAGAGTTCTAATAGTAAACGCGCAGATAGTCCCACACTGGGCAACCGATGATGTTTTCTGGGACCTTGAGGCAAGGGGGCTCACAATGTTCGGCCAGATGACGGCTGGTTCCTGGGTTTACATAGGTACACAGGGAGTTTTACAGGGAACATATGAAACTTTATATGCACTTGCCAAAAAAGTGTATCATACTGATAATTTAAAAGGCAAATGGTTCCTATCTGCTGGTCTGGGAGAAATGGGTGGTGCCCAGCCACTAGCAGCAAAAATGAACGGTGCTACAAGCATAATAGTTGAGGTGGATAAAGAGAAGATAAACAGGAGATTGAGGGATAAATATCTCGATAAATACGCCGAAAATCTTGACGAAGCCCTGAAAATGAAGGATGAGGCTTTGAAATCCGGAGAACCGGTATCAATAGCCGTTCTGGGAAATGCTGCAACCGTATACCAGGAATTACAGGATAGGAAAATTGTTCCAGACATAGTTTCAGACCAGACGGCAGCACATGACCTGAACCTTGGATATGTACCTGAGGGTTATACCATAGAGAATTTCCAGAAATTCCGTGAAGAACATCCCGAAGAGTTCAAGAAGAAGGTCTATGAAACCATAGTGAAGCAGGTGAAATGCATGCTTTATTTCCAGTCAAAGGGATCTTCTGTATTTGATTATGGAAATGATATAAGAACCAGGGCAAAGGAGGGAGGGCTTGAAAACGCCTTCGACATACTTGGATACGTCCCTGCCTACATCAGGGATTTATTCGCCGTAGGATCTGGACCATTCCGGTGGCTTGCACTTTCAGGAAATCCCGAGGATATAAGAAAAATAGATGATGCAATAATAAAAAATATAGATGATAAGCACCTCACGGACTGGATAAAACTGGCGAAGGAATATGTGCACTTCCAGGGATTGCCGGCAAGAATATGCTATGCCTCATATGGTGAGAGAGAGAAAATAGGGTTGATGATAAATGATATGGTAAGAAGTGGAGAGCTTGAAGCACCTGTAGCAATAGGAAGGGATCACCATGATACAGGTTCTGTTGCGTCACCATACAGGGAAACAGAGGCAATGAAGGATGGCAGCGATGCCATAGCTGACTGGCCCATATTGAATGCACTTCTGAATGCAATATCCGGTGCCTCCTGGGTATCGGTGCATCATGGTGGTGGAACAGGAATAGGAAATGCTATACATTCCGGTTTTGTCATAATAGCTGATGGAACAGATGATGCTGCAGAAAGGATAAAGCGTGTGCTGAACGCTGATCCGGGAATCGGGGTAATAAGGCATGCCGACGCAGGATATGAATCATCCAGAGAAATAATAAGGAAAGGTCCGAAATTCAAGAGCCCTTACTTCAGCAAATAATTTTTTTATTTTAAAACTATTTTTTTGGTTTCTGGGAGCAGAAGAGTGAGTAGTATAGCAACCACCATTATTGCAGCCAGGAAGTAATATGCATCGAAATAATTTTTTCCATGTATAAGCAATGACATGGCTATTACCCCTATTACTGCACCTATTTTGCCCATCATTGACGAAAAACCGTAGGAAGTTCCCCTGAATTCCGTTACCGTAACCTCGGCAGGTATGATTCCAACAGTTGCACCGTCAAATGAATTGAATAATTCCAGGAATGATACTATTACAATGATTCCTGCCAGATAGTAAAAATGCGGCAGAACAAGGAAGAGTGCAGCCATAAAGAGGAACCCTGTGATCTGTATTCCCTTTCTTCCGTATTTATCTACTTTCATCATTACGAATATTCCTGATATTATTCCGATTACCAGGAAGAATGTGGTAACTATGGCATTGTCTACATTGGTCACAAAATGGCCCAGACTCAATATTGTAGGAAGGGTCAGAGAAAGACCGTAAGCGACTATATCGTAAAGAAACCATATGAGTGCAGCTATTAAGATGTTTTTATAATATTTTTTTGAGAACATTTCGAAGAATTTTGTCTTTTCCTTTTTCTGTTCCCACATCTTGGATTCTGGAAGTGAGAACCTCATAAATTCAACTACAATTGCGGGGATAATGGCTAAGCCCAGCATGAGCCTCCAGCCAAGATTGCCAAATGGAAACATGAAGATAGCTACAATAGCGCTGCTGATTGAGCCTATGCTGAAAAATACAGTAGCCATGGCAAGATAGAATCCTCTTTTTTCATCAGGTGTTACCTCTGCTATGTATGAATTGGCAACAGGATATTCGGCCCCTAAAACTATGCCCAGGAGAACCCTCGAGATAAATAACATAATAAAATTCACGGAGAATACCGAAATAAGATCAAATATTATGAAAAATATCAGAGTGGAGAGATATATTCTCCTCCTTCCGAAGAGATCACTTATATAACCCACCATTATGGTTCCTATTATGGCACCAATAATTACTGATGCTATTAACAGCCCATATTCCAGTGAACTCAGTGGTATATAATTCTTGATGAGAAGTACAGCAAAGGCAATAACAGTAAGCTGATAACCATCAAGAAGCATCCCGAATGAAGAAAGGATGGTTATTTTATTAACGGAATTTTTCATTTTCACAGGCTGGTAAATGGAGTTGACATATTAATGTATCTATATACCAATATATATAACTTTAATAAATGTGCTTTCAAAAAATATGGGTGGACAGCACTTGAATTACCACATAAAAATATATATAACAGTAAAATAAACTTACAATGGAAAAAATAGGCATTATAGGAGCAGGCATAACTGGCTTATTCTCTGCTTTAAACCTTGCACTGGATGGCTACAATGTAACCCTGTTTGACAGGGATTATATTATATCCGGAACTTCTGGAAAATTTCATGGCATGCTTCACAGCGGTTCGAGGTATTCAGTAAATGACAGTCAGTCTGCAAGGGAATGCATACAGGAAAATAAATTGCTATCTGGTACCGCATCAAACTTCATAAAAAATACCGGTGGGTATTACCTTGCACTGGATGATGAGGAAGCTGAATACGGGGATAAGCTATTAACAAAAAATAGGGAAAACGGAATACCAACAGATGAATTGACCGTTAAAGAGATGCTGGATGCAGAACCTGGCATAAGCAAAAATCTTGTCAGGGCACTGCATGTTCCTGATAAGGTCATTTATGCGCATCCATTTGCTGCTGCAGTTACCGTTGAGGCAAAGATGCTTGGAGCTAAACTCAAATTCAAGACGGAAATTACAGGTGGTGATAAAAACGGTAATTCCATTGAATCTATTAAATATACCAGCAGGAATAAAACATTTAACGAAAAATTTGATTACATAATAAACACAACAGGGCCGTGGTCAGGCCACCTTTTAGAATCGTTCGGAATCAAGAATTTTGAGGTAATGCCAACGCTGGGCTACATGGCATCCTTTGATCGTTTGTTCTCTAACTCCATACTTAACAGGATGAGAGAACCCTCGGATGGTGATATACTTCTTCCCTATGGTGGAATGTCAGTAGCAGGCACCGTTGCCATAATTTCAGATGATGTTGAAAACAATGATATTGACCCGGAGGATCTGGATACAATGCTTTCTGAAGTTGCCCAGATGGTTCCATCCCTTACTGCGCATAAATATAAAAAACTGTACAGTTCCATGAGACCACTGGTCAGAGAAGAAAGCTCAAGATCCAGCAGGGATTTTAAGATATACAGGAATATGGACAATGTTTTCAGCATAATAGGAGGGAAATTTACAACGTCAAGATTAATGGGTCAGGCCATTTCACAGACACTTTCTGAAATTACAGGTTCAAAATCCACAGACACATCAAAAATTGTGCTGAATGATGCCTTTGATAAATTCATGGAGAAGTATAGAAATCAGGTAAATACGGGCTTCATGAATTATATAAGCTCTTACGGTAACAGTATGGACTACGGATACCTGAGCCAGATTGAAAGTGCCTTTATTTTTAATGAGGCCATCAGGGTCGGTGAATGAAATGGAATACAGTGGAGAAATACCTGTTAATAGCAGGATGGAGAGTGTAAGGAGTTTTCTTTCAAAAATAGAAAATATTACGCCATGCCTCCCTGGCATTTATGATTTTGAAATAGACGGGGATGAAATAAAATGCAAGCTCAAGCTGGACATATCCGCAGCAGGAATTTCTGCAATGAACACTGTGACTGGAAAGATGACGTTTGCATATATTCCGGGAGATGGGGTACTAAATATCCAGGGAACTGGCCGAATAGCGGGATCCAAGGTAAAATTTTCAATTGAAATTGCCTATACTAGAGGTAGCGAAAGTACTCTTCTCCATTGGAAGAGCTCCTTTGACTTCGGTCTTATAGTAAAAATCATGGGAAAAAACAAGGTTGATGAAATATCGAGACAGAACATTGAAAGAACAGTGAAATGCATATCAGATAAACTGAACTAATAATAGTATTTTATAACAGTTAATATTAATTTTACTATTTATCAGATTAATACTACGTGAATTTTGAATAATATTACATTTTATACGATAAATATTTAATAACCCAAAAAAATTAACGGCCTATGCTCAATTTCATTTACGATTCCATAGCCTGGGAGGAAAAACAGATAATCATGGAACTTCAGGGTGAGGGGATAAAACTTAACCTCGTAAACGCAAAGGACCATCCACTGAACCTCACAGGAGATGTTGATATCAACGGTCCTGCAGTAATAAGGTGCATGAGCGCAAAAAGGTCGCTATATTACTCATATATTCTCGAATCACATGGGATAGAAACCGTGAATTCATTTCATACATTCAACATTGCCGGAAACAAGGCATTTACAACATCATTTCTTTACAAAAATGGCATCAAAACTCCTGAAACCGTAATGTCATTTTCCCACGACAGCGCGATAGATGCGGCTGGAAAGATGGGGTATCCTGTTGTGTTCAAACCCGCTACTGGGAGCTGGGGCAGGATGATTTCCCTTATAGGTGATGAAAACATGGCTGAAACAGTATTTTCCATGAATGATATGGTTGCAGAAAATTCATATTATATTCAACGCTATGTTAAAAGGCCTCCCAGGGATATAAGGGTAATAATGGTTGGAGGTAAAATTTCTGCGTCCATATATAGGTATTCAGGAGATGGATGGAAAACTAACCTTTATCTTGGGGGAAAGGTTGAAAGAGCGGTGCTAGGAAAGGATGAAACTGAAATTATCATGAAAGTTTCTGATCTTTTTGGTCCGGGGATAATAGGAATAGATGCCATGGAATCTGATTCAGGGCTAACAGTACATGAAGTAAATTCAAGAGTAGAATTCAAGGGTGCATCCAGGGTCTACGGAAATGCAATAATAAGGGATATTGTAGAATACCTGAAAACTCTGGATTAACTTTAATAATTATATTAAAATCTGAGATCATGAAGGAAATATATCTTGATAAAAATGAGAATCCATTCAACATACCTGATACCATAAAAGAGAAATTCATAGGTTATGTAAAAACTTCAGATTTTAACCGGTATCCTGAAAAGGGGCTGCCATCACTCATTGAAAGCCTCGGAAAATTTACTGGTCTGGGATCAGGGAGTATAATAGCCTCCAATGGCAGTGATGAATTACTTGATATGCTAATAAAGAGGGCTAATGGCAATATTGTAATCAGCTCTCCCACATTTGAAATGTATTCATTCTATGCAAATAATTATGGTAACAGGGTAATTGATGTTCCCTTGAAGGATGATTTTTCACTGAATGCTGGTGAAATTATAAAGCACAGGGATGCAAAACTCATTATCATATGCTCTCCCAATAACCCCACAGGTAATCTTATAGACCGGGAGAGCATTAAAACTGTCCTGGAATCTGGAATTACAGCAGTTCTGGATAATGCCTACTATGAATTTTCTGGAGAGGATTACAAGGACCTGCTCAAGAAGTATAACAACCTTATAATTCTAAGGACATTCTCAAAGGCGTTCAGCCTTGCAGGGATGCGTGTTGGCTACGGGATGTCAAATCCGGACCTTATGTCAGAGTTAAAAAAATTACAGGCACCGTTTTACATGAATATACTGTCCGCAAAGCTTGCTGAAATTATGCTTGAAAACTATGGACCTGTAAAAGACAAAATAAATTATATAGTAAGTGAGAGAAAGAGAGTTTACAGTGAATTAAAGGATATTGCATATAATAGTGATACAAACTTCCTCATGCTGAAAAAGGACCTTTATGATTACCTTGCAACGAAGGGTATACACATAAGAAAACTCCCGCTTGTAAAGGATAGGTCAAGGATTACCATAGGAACTGCTGAAGAAAACAATATATTAATATCGGCAATCAGGGAATATATAAAGGTATAAATAAATTCAAATTTTTTCCCGGTGATAATTCAGCACGTTTTTTTCCTTAAGAGTTGCCATCATATAATAATTGAAAGAGTCCACAAGGGCATCTCTGGGCACCATTCCTATGAATTCAGATTCTGCTATGGATATTCCATATCTTGATGCTTCAGTTTTAACTGCCTCGAAGATGCGGTACAGTGGATTTTTCCTGTAATTCACCAAATTCATTGAAATCTGGACCATTTTCTTCTCCTCAATGAACAGTGCCAGTGATTTTACATATGCAAAGCCCCCATCCCTGCCTCTGATAGCCGATGCAATTCTCCTTCCAGCCTGGATGTTATCAGTGTTAAGATATATATTCCATGCTATAAGAATATCTCTGGCACCAATTATAGTGGCACCGGCACTGCCAACATTAGAAGACCCATAATCTGGAATATATTTCCCGGAACCTATGGCCCCACTTAGCTCTTCAATTTGGAAACTTTTATTTCTTATGTTTTCAAGGCTTCTTCTCTCAGGGGACAGTGCAGAATTTGCATACATGAACACGGGAATTCCCAGTTTTTCTCCTACAAGTTTCCCTACCTCATGCGAAATCTTCACACATTCATCCATTGTTGTATCTTCCAGCGGGATAAAGGGCATGACATCTGTGGCTCCGAATCTCGGATGGACTCCTTTGTGCATACTCATATCTATATTCTCTGCAGCGATTTTTATAAGCCGGTATGCCAGTTCAGTAGCCTTTTCCAGTGTTACAACTATGGTGATAACGCTTCTGTTGTGATCGTAATCCATTTCTGTATCAAGGAGTTCTGCTTCAGGAGTTTCCTTTATTGCATTTTCCAGAAGGATAATGGTATCTCTATTTCTTCCATCACTGAAATTCGGAACCATTTCAACAAGCTTCATGCAGATTGATAATAAAGTGGAATATTAAATTATAGGAAAGCATCAGTGAAATCCTGTTTTTTCCATTATAAAATTCCTGAAGGATTCTGTTTCCATCATGCTGCATATAGCATTTATATCATCACTTGATGACCTGTCTTTATCCAGAGGTTTCACTATTGTCCTTATTCTATTATATATATCCAAGGTAGTCCTAGATGGCTGAAATTTCCTGAATTCCAGTGACTGTGCACCAAGAAGGTATTCTATTGCTATGATTGTTTCCACATTTTTGTTGATATCCACGAGCTTCAATGCCGCATTTGTGCCCATGCTCACGTGGTCCTCCTGGTTTGCCGATGTTGGTATTGTATCTGCTGAATTTGGATGTGCCAGTGTTTTATTGACATTGCACAGTGCTGCCGCCGTATACTGAGGTATCATATATCCAGAGTTCAGGCCGTAATCGCTGACGAGGAACGGTGGAAGCCCGCTGAGATTCGTATCAACAAGACGTGCAAGTCGCCTCTCAATCATATTCCCGAAATCGGTCATGGCAATAGCAAGAAAGTCGGATGCCATTGCAACGGGCTCACCGTGAAAGTTTCCTGTGGATATGTATTCATCCTCCAGCAGCAATGGATTATCGGTTGCGGAATTTATCTCCGTGGATAGAACATTTCTAACGTATTCCACGGTATCCCATACTGCACCATATACCTGTGGAGTGCACCTCAAGGAATAAGCATCCTGCACCTTTGTTTTTCTTGCATTTTCAACTATAGCACTATCTTTAAAGAGTTTTCTTAAGGATCTACCAATAAGCTGCTGACCCTCATGTGGCCTTGATGCAAGAGCCCACTCAGTGAATGCCATGTCTGTGCCGGATAGGCCTTCGAATGCCAGTGAGAATGACCCCAGGGCTTCCGATATTAACCTCTCAGATTTTTTAATCTCCAGTGCAAGTATGCCGCATATAACAGAAGTGCCGTTGATCAGTGCCACACCTTCTTTCTCAGCATAACTGTACGGAACTCTTCCAAGCTGCCTGAACACCTCACCTGAGTTAATTCTCTTTCCTTTGTAAAAGACATCCCCCTCTCCCATTATTGCGAGACCAATGTGTGCAAGCGGAGCAAGATCGCCACTAGACCCAACAGAACCATATCTGGGAACAACCGGAATTATTTCTTCATTTATCATGAAGAGAATAAAATTTACTAAATCCTCTGATACGCCAGAATAACCCTTTACCAGTGTATTTGCCCTTATGAGCATTATTGATTT
>JAKAAT010000098.1:1679-3399 GCA_021802205.1 Thermoplasmata archaeon | reverse complement strand
CATGCTTCATTGAACTTTTTAAATGTGCCAAGGAGTATATCTTTCTGATTATCCTCTGGAAGCAATTTGATTTGAAGGGTTTTAAGCACATTATTCAAATATAAACTCAATATATAAAATTGTCGCAATTCCTCCTGTGACTAAAGTCGTAGGCTTCCTTGCGAGGGGATCGTGAAATTAAAGTAATTTTCGCCGTTGATTTGTATAACGAAGGCGTAGATATACCGGAAATAAATACAGTATTATTTCTGCGGCCAACAGAGAGCCTGACAGTATTTATCCAGCAACTGGGTCGTGGGCTACGGCTTTTTGATGGGAAAGATTGCCTCACAGTGTTAGATTTTATTGGGAGGGCAAACCAGAATTATAATTTTACAGAGAAATACCTTGCTCTTTTGAAAGACGGCTATATGGATCCAGGGAACGAGATTACCAATGGATTTTCATACCTGCCTGGAGACTGTTATATTGAACTGGAAGAAAAGGCTCAAAAATATATACTGGAAAATATAAAAAAATCTTTCCAGTCTTCATCAGGGCTGGTTATAAAGATCAGGAATTTTAAAGCCCATTCAGGCCTTCCCCTGACACTTCAAAACTTTTTAGAATATTATCATATAACCCCGGAAATTATATACTCGAAAAATACATTTTCCAGACTTTGCGCCAATGCAGGAGTAATAGATAACTTTAATGAAGATATAGAAAAAACCATGGCAGGGGCATTCAAAAGAATCTGCCAGATCAATTCCTATTCATGGATTTCATTCATAGAAAAAACTCTGGAAGAAAATAATAAAACATGGGAAGAGTTAAGTGCAACAGAGCGCAGGATGGTCAATATGTTTTATTTCACAATATACAACAGTCCACCGGAGAAGCTAAATTATGCCAATTCCCTTGATGCACTCAATGAAATAAGTACATATCCCGTTCTGTTTTCCGAGTTGAAAGACCTATTGTTATATTTATTATCAACAATTAACTTTGTTGAATCTTCTAAAAATATCAATGGTGATATTCCACTTCATGTACACAGTGAGTATTCGAGAAATCAAATTCTTGGAGCACTGGATATTATGGACCCGGCTTCCATGCGTGAAGGAGTGAAATATATTAAGGAAAAGAAGATAGATATCTTGCTTGTTACCGTTCACAAGGAGGAAAAATCATATTCACCCACTACTATGTATAAGGATTATGCAATTAATGAGAATGAGTTTCACTGGCAAACACAGAGTACTGTATCATCGGATTCAGATACGGCCAGAAGATATTTTGGCGAGACGGGCCAGGAACATAAAATTTTACTATTTACCAGGGAATACAGGGAGAATGACCTCGGCGCTTCTCCGTATGTATTCCTGGGGCGGGTACGTCATGTCAGGCATACTGGAAGCAACCCTGTGAGCATAATCTGGAAACTTGATGAGCCAATACTGCCACAGTACCTGGAAAAACTCAGTAACGTACTTCCATCATGAAATAGCGGAAATGTAATTGCTGTGCTTAATAATTCAAATTGTCAATGGGTCTCAGGCGAATTTAAAATTTTATTTCATTATCAGTAAATTTTTGATTGTATTGTTATATATTTATTAATTGTTCAGATTTAATTTTTCTGATTGTACAAAAAAGAGGAATGAAATAGATGGAATACTCCTGGTAATCAAAACAGTTTCTATCAAGATAGAGTTATAAATAAACGAAATTAAAAAAG
>JAKAAT010000098.1:0-1579 GCA_021802205.1 Thermoplasmata archaeon | reverse complement strand
TTTACTAAAAATACAGGGAATAATTAATATTTATAACAAATTATGAATGATATTCTATTATCAAATGACATAATATTTAAATATAATGATTTATTTTTAACATTATATGACTAAAAAAGTAATAGAATATAAAAAAAGAAAACTTAAAAAACGAGAACGGTGGGATATTATTAAAATTTTAGGTTCATCATTTACCCTCTCAATGATATTCTGTTTACTGATATTCGGGCATATGATATTCTTATATCTTTCAGTTATACCTCCAATTATGATGGCTTTTCCGAGGGGAGAGGATGGGAGGAAACCACTGGTTACAATGATATTACTTGGATTTGCAATGATTTTTTCATTTCCCACAACAGAAGGGTATTTATTTAACCAGAACTACCTTATAACCCGCGAAGATCTATTTATAATTCTTGCAATGATTCCACAATCAGTGTATATAGGAACAAATGTTAGAAAGATTGTAACTCTTATAAAAAGGCCTGAAAGAAAGCATATTGTATTACAGGAATAATACATTTTTATAAATGATTGTCTCTATAATTCTGTTGATTTAAGAAGGCCACTGCTATATGAAAAATTTAATTTATAATATAGAAAATTTTGTGAATAAGTAGTGATTATACCTGTACGAACTAGTTTTTTGCTTATAAATTTAACAGTATAGAAGTAATTTTACTTTCGATAAACCTGCATTCGCATTATTCAAGGATGAAAAAAAACGGGAAATAAAAGTATTTGCAGAATCTGTCTAACAAAGGATTATATTTTAGTATCGATTTTGCCGTAATAGGTGGAGAGTCTAAATACTTCAAAGTCATTACTATGTTCCCGGAAAGAACAGGAGAGAATAAAAAATATATTGAGATAGGCAGTGGAGATGTATGCCGGTTTTTATAACCAGTTAGCCGTCTATATTATCTATTAGCAATGCTGATTTATATTTAGGAAACAGTGAGGCGGTATACATAATTCAATGCAATTACGGGAAAGGTGGGTAAATGACAATAATTTCAAAGTTAATGAGTGCTGGCGGAACATTCTCTAAAATTAGAAAGCAGACCCCAACCGTAAAGATACTTGCTCTGGTATCCCTGCTAAGCAGTGCAACAAGATATCCAGTGTGGATTGTCCTAACACTACTCCTTTCATCCGTTTACCATACACCGTTCCTTATTATCGGGGTGATATTCTTTCTTTCATCAGCGATTTCTTTCCCATTCAATATACTTGCTGGAAGAATTATGGACAGGATAGGGAGAAGAACATTGTCTCTTATTATCCCCATTCTTATTTCCATAACATATTTTCTTTTATTTTATACGGCATACCGGGAACTGCAACTCATATACATAATCATTGAGACTGTTGCTTCAACAACTCTTCTTTCTGTACAGAACGTCCTTATAAACGCAATAACAACGGATATGTCTATTGACCAGGAGAGGCTAAGTGCATTCAGCCTCATCCGCGTGGCTGCAAATGCAGGGGTTGGCATAGGCTTAGTTATAGCAGGTGTTATGTCATTGATATCGCCCTATGTATTCTTCATAGTTCCTGTAATAGCTTCAAT
>JAKAAT010000097.1 GCA_021802205.1 Thermoplasmata archaeon | reverse complement strand
GGAACGGATTACCACATTACTGCCCAAATTAAACAGGTTTTTATAAAATACAGGTATCAGAAATAATGGAAGAATACGATGTTGTTACAATAGGCGCCGGCGGAGCATCATATCCAGCTGCGTTCAGGTTAAAGCGTTCGGGCTACAGTGTGATTATGATCGATGAAAAAGGCGTGATGTCCGGTAACTGCCTATCAGAAGGATGTGTACCGTCAAAGGCGATCATTGAAACAGTCCATAATTATAAAATTTTGAAGGAGTTTTCAGATTTCAAGATCGATTATGGTGACATAATCAAAAGGAAAGATCATGTGCAGGAACTCCGTTACGGATTACACGGTAAGGAACTGGAGGAAGCTGGGCTCAAGATCGTAAAGGGTACTGCAAGGATTCTGGATATACATACCATTGAAGTTGATACCGGTAAAGATAAATTAAGATTGAGATTCAAATATCTGATTATAGGTTCAGGTGCCTATACATACAAACTGAAAATTCCGGGAGCCGAATACGCCATAACCAGTGCAGATTTATTTAAAATTGATCCTCCGGTAAAAAGCATTCCAAAATCAATAGCAGTCATAGGCGGCGGATATATAGGCGTTGAAACAGCATCATTCATGTCAGTTCTCGGATCCAGGGTTACATTAATAGAAAGATCGGATCGGCTCCTCACAGACATGGACCCACAAATTGTGGACAGACTGACAGGCATGCTACCGGAAATGGATATAAATCTCAACAACGAGGTCAAATCAATAGAAAAATATGGGGATAGGTTTAAAACCATAATAGTAAATGAAAATGGAGAAAAAAGTGCCATAACATCGGATATTGTCATGATGGCAACGGGGAGGGAACCATTGATCCCTCAGGGAACCGAAAAGTGCGGTATAGAGGTCACCAGGAAAGGAATCACGGTAAACTCATCCATGCAGACCAATATACCGCATATATACGCTACCGGGGACGTCAACGATATAACCCCACTGTTCCATGCAGCAAAGAGGCAGTCATTAGTAGCAGCAGCAAATATTATGGCCGGCGACACTCAGGTAGAGCGTTTTGACCGAGATTCTGTTCCTTTTACCCTTTTTTCAATACCTAACATGTCCTTTGTTGGAATCACTCCACAGGTGGCAAGGGAAAGAAATATTGATTACAGTACAGCCACATATTGTATGATTGATGACAGTATGGCAGAAATCCATAATGAAACATGCGGGGAGATAACCATGATCTTTGACAGGAACCTCAAAATAATAGGTGGGTATATAATTGGAAACGATGCAGGGAATCTTATTAATGAAATTGCACTTGGAATTCATAAGGGATTGAATGCAAGAGATTTTGCCGAGATGGCACACCAGCACCCCATGACATTTGAAGGTCTTGATTCTGCAGCAAGAAAACTTTTCTGAATTTATATTATTTTTGGACTATTTATACAGACTTTATACGCCTTATTACGGTATTATGTTCTAACCTGAAGGCGGGAATCCCCATGCCTTATGGGAGGATGCCACCGGTCTAAAGAATAATTTATTAACAATATCTGAATACAAATTGATGAACGGATATTATAAGGGAAATATAGAGGATGTACCAGCAAAGGAAGTAAAGGTTGGAAATTCAAAGGATACGTACATACAGTGGCTCATAACGGATCAACAGGAAAAAGCATATGCAATGAGAAGGTTTATCATAAAACCGGGTGGATTCATACAGCTGCATTACCATGATTATTTTGAAAGCCTTTACATAATTAAAGGAAAATGCAATGCCACAGTCAATGGAGAGGAGATGAAGCTTGCAGCAGGGGATTTCATCTTCATCGATACAAGATTTGAACACGAGCTTGGAAACACTGGAAAAAAAGATCTAGAATTTATATGTGTTATAAATTATACAGCAAATATGGATATTACCCCGGTCTACCGTGAGTGATATCCATAGATACGGGTCTCCGATCAGACATATGATGGTGATTTTTCACGGTAAATGAATACATACTTTCAATAGATGCGGGAACGACAAATTCAAAGGCAGTTATATTTGATACTGAAGGAAATATAGTATCAAAGTACACTATAAGGATGAAAACAATTTACCCACAGGAAGGCTGGGTGGAACAGGACCCTTATTATATCATCTCTGCAATAAAAACATCCATATCAATGGCAATAAAAGGTGCCGGTATATCTGCATCAGAGGTCAATTGTGCTGGAATTACAAATCAGCGTGAAACGGCTATTATATGGAACCGGAACACGGGCATACCTGTTTACAACGCAATTTTATGGCAGGACCGTAGAACTGAAACTATCATGAAAGGGCTTTCCGATTCGGAAAAGGAAATAGCAAGAAAAACAGGGCTAAGACTTGATCCATACTTCAGTGCAGGGAAAATAAAATGGATCCTGGACAATGTAGAGGGCGCAAGAATATCAGCAATGAATGGAGACCTGATTTTTGGCACTGTCGATTCATGGGTCCTTTACAACCTTGACAGTTCACATCCGTGCTCTACTGATTATACCAATGCATCCAGAACCATGCTTTTCGATATCAGAAAGCTTGAATGGGATTCAGATTTATTATCCATGTTCACCGTTCCCGATATTCTCCTGCCTGATGTATTTCCATCACTTAATGAATTCGGCAATATTTCCATCTCCAAAAATGAAAAAATTCCTGTATATTCAATTATCGGGGACCAGCAATCAGCATTGTTCGGCCATTCCTCAACCTCTCAGGGTATGGCAAAAATTACATACGGAACGGGATCATTTACAATGCTTAATACAGGCACTGCCCTTCCACACTCAGGAACACTGATCAACACCGTGGCCTACGGGCTCCATGGAAGAAAGATAAACTATGCGCTGGAGGGAAGCGTTTTCAGTGCCGGATTCGCAGTTGACTGGGTCAAAAATTTACTCAATGTAAAATCTTTCTCTAAATTTGAAGAAATGGCACAAACGGCATGGCCACAGAATACCTTTCTTGTTCCAGCCTTTTCGGGACTGGGTTCTCCATACTGGGATCCTGATGCCAGGGCACTTATTATTGGGATGAATGGTGCTACTGGAAGAAAGGATTTTGCAAGAATGGCATATGAATCTGTGGCGTTCCAGACCGAGGATGTTTTGAGGGAGATGAAAAAAGTATCTGCAATCAAGGATGTCAGGGTAGATGGAGGATTATCCATGAGCAATTTTTTGATGCAGACCCAGGCAGACCTGTCAGGAATAAATGTAATAAAAACTCACTCCCCTGAGGTCACGGCCGCAGGGACCGCATACATTGCTGGCATAGCTAGAGGTTTCTGGGGGATCAATGATATACCTGAAATGGCCAGAATAGAAAAGGAATATGTCCCTTTAATTGAAACCAATGAAGTGGTGCAGAGATATGTTCAATGGAAAGAAGCAGTCACCCGTGCCCTTAAATGGGTAGATCAGAGAGGAGATAGGCCACGGCAAAATATTA
>JAKAAT010000037.1:5647-16390 GCA_021802205.1 Thermoplasmata archaeon | reverse complement strand
GAAAATATGGCATCGTGGACATCAACATCCTTGTCTATTCCAAGTGCCTTCATCAGAATTACTAGCGGTACAGTTCCTGCAACGGTGGGTATTGATACATTTATTATTCCATCACTGCCCTTTTCCAGGGATATGAGCGCCCTGAATCCACTTTTCTGTGAAAATATCTTTGCAACCTCTAACCTGGAATCGTATTTTTCCTCATACTCAACGAGAATCTTATTAGGTGCTAGATCTTCAAGTGAAACAATAACTCTTTCTGATCCTCCTATTATAAAATAACCTCCGGGGTCTGTTGGGTCCTCATCAACATATCTGAGTTTTTCTTCTCTTGTTTCATCTATAGGCCCATTATTTTTTTCTATATATAGATCGAGATTCTGTTCTGAAAGTGTGCATATCTTCGATCTCACCATTACGGGTATTTCTCCTATTTTTATTGTGCTTGCATCTCTTTCTATGCCATCCTCAACAATACGTAGCCGCAAAATAATGGGTGCCATATAATTCAGATCCCTGAGTCTTGCTTCCTGTGGAGTGATTTGATTTGAGGCACCGGAAGCTTCTTTTATTTCCGGTTTTTCTACCCATATTGTTGGATCTCCTATGGCCTTTCCATTTTCTCTATCCCTTCCAAAATATATTTTTATGTCCTTGCCCCTTGTTTTTGATGGGTCAAGTTCTATAACTCCAGGAGTTGCATCATCAGATATTTTTGTTTCATCAACAATCTGCTGCATTATGCTGTCCGGATTGTTTTTTGAGGCATAAAAATAATTCATTGAATCTATCTGGTAATTAACAACACTTTCTGATTTAAAAAACGCATCTAAAATAGGATTCATTTCATATCACACTCTTTACAATAACTCTATAATACTCATAATACCCTGCCGTAGGGCTCTTCCGGATAATTTTAATTATTCTTCCCGGTTCAAGTTTTCCATGTATTTCCTCTAATGCCTTGATAGTTGGATCGTTAATACCGATTTTGGGCAGGTCATCCTTGGTCACATTAAGCTTTCTTAAAACGTTTTCCTCATCTTCTACTGGAACCAGATGATGTTCTGGCACAATTTCGTGCTCTAGCACATTGAACTTGCTCATATTTTCACCTAAACGGGTCCGAGGGGGTTTGAACCCCTGACCGCCTGGTTAAAAGCCAGACGCTCTACCTAGCTGAGCTACGGACCCATAATATGTAGTCAGCTATATTTCTTTGAATGATATAACTTTTGTTGTGTAATGATATTACTAAATAGTATTTTAAAGTTTTAGTTTTTGCAATGCCACATGAGAAAATTCTCATGAAAAATTTAATATCTTTTCCAATCATATTCCATAATGAAAGTCAACATAAATGGAGAATCAAGATCAATTCTCGCCGTGTGGTACGAAGATAATCAGGTTAAGCTTATTGATCAGAGAAAAATACCAGAATCTATAGAGATATATACTGCTAAGAACAGCGATGATATTTACTATGCAATCAAAAATATGGTTGTTCGGGGTGCACCCGCCATAGGCGTCACGGCTGCATATGGACTTGCCATGGCATTCAGGGATAAGGAAGATATGGACAAAGCCGTAAAAACAATCTCTTCTTCCAGACCTACAGCATATGATTTATTTAAGGCAATAGATTATATGAAGGCAAATAAATTCGCTGAATCTGCGGCAAGGCGATATGCACTGGAAATTACTGAAAGATCCAGGAAGATAGGTGAATACGGTAATAGCCTAATAAAGTCTGATGATAGAATACTTACACACTGCAATGCAGGAGCACTGGCCGTCGTGGACTGGGGAACAGCGCTGGCACCCATGAGGATTGCCCACGATTCAGGCAAAAAAATATTTGTTTATGTGGATGAAACCAGACCAAGGCTACAGGGAGCAAAGCTCACTGCATGGGAGCTGCAGCAGGAGGGTATAGACTATTCCATAATAGCAGATAATGCGGCCGGGCATTTCATGAAAAATAAGGATATTGATCTTGCCATAGTGGGCGCTGATCGGATTGCTGCCAACGGTGATTTTGCAAATAAGATAGGAACATATGAAAAGGCTGTTCTTGCAAAGGTAAATAATATACCGTTTTACGTTGCTGCCCCCGGGAGCACATTTGATTTTTCTCTCAAAAATGGGGACGGGATACCCATAGAGGAAAGAGATGAAAACGAGGTTCTTATGGTAAACAACTCCAGACTTGGTCCTGTAGAAGGGCATGCAAAAAATCCCGCTTTCGATGTAACGCCCCATGAATATGTTACCGCATTCATCACCGAATATGGAATATTCAAGCCAGAGGAACTTAAAAAACTGCACAATCTTATTCAGGATGACCTCTTTATGAGGTAATCATCTATCTTTCTAAATGATTCATCCTTCTTTTCAGATAAATTTTTTAGGAATTTTGAGATATTTTCCCCAGCCTCTGATTTGCATTGCCCGCACATTCTAACACCCCCTATGCATTCCTCGTATACCCTGGTGACATATTTATCATCATTGCTGTGGTATTTATACAGTTCAAACACAGGGCATATATCAGGATTCCCACCTAATTTTCTCTGTTCTTCAACAGTCTGCTTGCCACCGGTTACTGCATGTTTGATTTTCTTGGTTGCATCGGCTGGTGAATCATTCAGGCTTATCAGTGAATCTGGAACGGACGATGACATTTTTCCGCCCTTGAGGCCGGTTTCCAGTTTCTGGAATGTTGCTGACGGTTCAACAAATGCGTATTCATTGAATCCTCCCTCCAGATTTGCAAGTATCATATCTATTTTTATTCTCTCTTCTTCCTTTGAATTTTTAATATATATAGCTCGGTATTCATAGTTGGGAGTGCATTCATAGCTGCTGGCCGAAAGTTCTTCCATGGCATTATCAATATATTTTTCAGGACTCTCGGTGCCCTTAATAAACACGGATATTTTTCCATGGTCTGACTTTACACTGTAAATTCTGAGCCTTTTCGCCAGGTCACGCATCAGCCTGATATGAGGGTCCTGGTCAACGCCCACCGGTACCACAGTCGGTCTTGGTCCTCCCAGATGCCTCATCTGTGTGTGAAGTACATCGGCAGCCTGTATTATGGGGGAATTAACATGTAGCATGGACGACGAGTCATTAAGGCCATATATGGCTTTGAGTTCATTCATATTTGTCCCATTTGAAAGTATAAATGCCAGGCTCTGTGTATCAAAATTTTCTGACTGGAAATAAATTTTGCACGGTTTTAATCCCATGGAAATGTAGTTAACTATATATTCATTTATAGCTATTTCACGGGCTCTTTCAAAGCTTATACCTCTGGTTGCATA
This sequence comes from Thermoplasmata archaeon, assembly GCA_021802205.1. Lineage (GTDB taxonomy): Archaea > Thermoplasmatota > Thermoplasmata > Thermoplasmatales > Thermoplasmataceae > Ferroplasma. The sequence continues at coordinate 13,061 of JAKAAT010000037.1, read as the reverse complement.
TGATTCAAGATCAGCAACAGCGATATACACCTCTGCCCCAAGGGATTGAAAATATATAATCTGGTCTATTGTTAGTTTATTCCCCAAATGCATATGGCCAGAAGGCATTAAACCTGTCATGGCATTGAACTTCATCTTATTTTTTATAGCATATTCCAGATAATCAAGGCCACGCTGTCCGAATATAAGTTTTCTCCTGAACATAAAATAATCAAAATAATCATCCGGTTTTTCTATTCCGAACTCTTTTATTAACTTCTCATAATCGAAATACTGGGATGAACTCCAAGGATTTATCATAAACCTTCATGAAAAACCTGTTAATTAAACTTGTTTTATATAAACGAAAAGAACAGTAAAAAACGACAGCGAAACATAGTTCCCGTCCCCTCGCGGAAGATAGTACAGTATGTAACACATCGGACTTAACCGTCGGGTTCGGAATGAGACCTGGTATTTCCCCGATGTTATGACCGTCGTCAAATCTTAATTGCTAACAATTATATAAATATTTTTAACATGGTGACACTTTATATTACTTATTTATAAGTAAGTACTAATAATTTATATACAAAAATGTAATTATGGCTTAGATGAACAGCTATAAGACTATTTCAGATGCACCTTCCTCACCATTTCTCAGAAAGATTACTGTGCTATCCTCCATGGGTGTAATGATGGATGGATATACACTTACAGTATTTTCATATGCATTGCTATACCTGATAAATGTAATGTCCCTGAAAAGTTATGAAATTTCCATAATGGGAATCTCATCAATTGGCGGTGTTCTCATCGGAAGCATGATTTCCGGTTATATTGCGGATATTTACGGTAGGAGGTTTATTTACATTTATGACCTATTTCTTGTGTCTATATTCATCTTTCTTACAGGATTTGCAACAAATTACATAAATTTCTCCATACTTGAACTGATAGTCGGTTTCGGCATAGGAGCTGATTACCCCGTCAGTTCCTCCATCCAGGCTGAATTTTCTCCAACAAAGACCCGTGGGAAGTTTATGTTTTTCAATATTTTCTCTTTCTCCATTGGCTCGCTCATATTCCTTGGAATTGCAGTTCCACTTGTTCTGTTCACAGGTGTAAATGCATGGCGTTATATGTACATGGCCGGTGCAATATTTCCAATACTTGTACTATATTCTAGGAAAAAAATTCCAGAAAGCCCTTACTGGGTGCAGCACAAATATGGCAATGTCGCAGGTAATACTGCCAGAGAAAACTTTGAAAAATCCACAGGATACAGTATAGCATCATTACCGGACATAAGTCCAGGGAAAACACGTTTAAGGGATATATTCAAGGGAAAGTATGGAAAGTATATAATATTTATTTCCATGGCATGGTTTTCATATGATATTGTAAGTTATGGTATATGGACATATTCTCCTTTAATATTTTCAACAGAAATTACTTCATACTACGCAGACCTTTATATTGTATTCACAGGAATGGCCGAATCCATACCAGTTGTAATTGGCTTTCTAATTGCAATATATTATGTTGACCGTATAGGAAGGCGGCTTCTCCTGGTTATTGGCTTTCTGGGTTCTTTTCTCGTCCTTATTATATTCTTTTTTGTAAACGAGTATGCAGTTGTAGGTCTGTTGATGACTTTCAGTGCATTTGGTTTTGTCCACTTTTTCCATAATGTTGGTCCGAGTCCTATTACATATACATATCCAGTTGAAATATTTCCAACAAGGATCAGGGGAACTGCAATGGGTTTTGCCACCTCTGTTTCAAGATTGGGATCAATACTTGCAGTATTTTCATTCCCAATAATTGATTCGCTCTATGGTTTAAAGACTATAATTATTTACTTTGCAGTATTTGAACTGATAGGATTGGCCTTAACATTGAAATACGCACCTGAAACCAAGAATAAAGCTTTGACATGAGGGAATTAATGAAATTCAATGTTATAAATCAAAAATCATCTTAAAAATGTTTAAAATTTTTTAATAATAATTACAGGAAGGGTCCCACAAGAAGCGGTAGTAGTGCAGTCACATCACCATAAATATTAACAAATTTTGCATCCTTTCTGACTTTCTTCCATGTTATGGCTTCTTCCAGTTTTGCACCGGACAGGGAACCATCGTATTCCTGTGCAGTGGTGACATATACTGCCTCATTCAACCCGTCACGGAACTGATTCCACCATATGGTATGGTGTTTTGATATCCCGCCACCGATCATTAAGGCCCCTGTTTTTTTTGCATCAAATACTATATCCGATAATCTATGCTCATCCTCAAGAATATTTATACGGAAATCATGGTGCATCTCATAAAATGACCAGAGCTGGGAACCGAATGAACCATCGGTAATTCCAGGTACAAATACAGGTATATTGTTTTTAGCAGCGTTATAAAGAATTGAATTTTCATTGTTAAGCTTCAATCCCACCTCACGAATTAAATCTACAGGTGCCCACTCCTTTTTCTTATTGTAAAGTTCCTCTATCATTGGCATGAGCCTGTCTTCAATTATAACTCCATAACTTTCATCGGGCACAAAGACGTTGCCAAGCCTGTTAATATTCATATCCTTTAATTTTTCATCACCGAAATTGAATGTTCCAGCATAATAATCCGTATATGTCCTTGCTATATCATGGTCAAGTGTGCCGTTGGTTGTAATAATGACATCAATCAGTTTATTCTTTACAAGCTGATTTATTATACCTCTTGTTCCAGTAGATATAATATCTGCAGGAAATGAAAGGAATGTCGTCTCATCAGAATTGAACTCCTCCCTTAGTATCTGATATCCTTCATAAATTTTTTTTGATGTAAAACCCCCGCTGGTACCGAACATTTCTATTAGATTTGTAAGGGTGGTATCCTTTCCAACCCTCATATCTTTAACAGGGTTTTTTAATAAATCTTCTCTTTTGACTTCCATGCAACATAATATTATTTTTATAATTCAATGTATCGGTTAATTGGGATTTTATAGTGACTGCAAAAAGTTGAAATTTGATACCTGTATACGCGCCTATGGATACCGGCACATTAATAGATTTTATAGTCAGGGCAAAAAAACAGTCCTATGCATCCAGTAGCGGAACCATGGAACCGCGTATTTCAGGATCAAAGGAATTTATAATCAGAGAGGGTGCAATGGAATACAGGGACAATTATTTCGGAGTACTTTCTTTCAATGGAATTGAAACGGTTTACCGTAACGGTGCTCCTGTATGGGGAATGGTATACTCTGGCGCTGTTATAGAAGATACACTGGATACTAATGGGATTTATAAATTTTTAAAAAAGTGCCTTTATCTGGTATCGGAAGAGGCTCCTTTCAGGGGACCGAAATCTTATGCCGAGGGTAATTATCTTTATAACAATGATTTTACTGGCGATATTTCTTACTTTATTGGGTATGAGAAAATAGATGAAGGCGAAAATACGCTTTATGAATTACATTACTCGGGCGGGGATATATTATAATCCAATTATATAAAAATCATAATAAATAAGACATAATAATCATAATAAAGGGCCGGGACCGGGAATCGAACCCGGGTCCGGGGATCCACAGTCCCCAAGGATGTCCATTACCCCACCCCGGCCATAAAGGTTAGTGGATATTATAAATACGTATAATATTTTTTTTAATTTTTTATTCCATATATTAGAATAGATTCTATATCCCTGTATCTGTATTTATGATGTGGATAAATCATGGGAACTCTGATAAATATCCTTGTTTTTCTTACTATATTCAAATATCTGGAGTAAAATTCATTGATGAATTCATAGCTTGCCATATTATGTATACTGTAAATATTTGTGCCTATTTCAATCGCCTTTTTTATGAATGGCAAATCATCGTGTTTAATTATTGAACCGAATGGGGGATTCATTACTACTGTATCGTAACTGCCTGTTACCTCGGCAACACCGGTTTTAATAAAATTGCAATTACACCGGAATTTATAACAGTTACTTTCAGCCAGGTCAATCATCTTTTCATCTACGTCAATACCTGTACACCTTGCGCCGAGATACCATGCACCAATGGCAAACATACCGTTGCCTGTTCCAAGGTCTATAACACTCTTATCATATATATTCCCGTCTAGATATGCACCAATTAATAATGTAGAGGCTGTACCCGCATCGGTAGGGTACTGCTCCAGATCCATATTATATGATTCCGGTCTGTTGAGCTTTGACAAAAATAGTTCAAGTGATTTTTTATTTATTTTATCTTTGTGTGGTTCCAACTGCCATCTCCAGAATATTGCGAGCCATGATCTTTGCTGTAGGCGCTTCATTGCCTCTATCCACAAGGATTTTCTCTATTTTTCTTACTGCCCTCTGCCTCTTCCATGTACCATTTTCATGAACTGCAAGAACAATATATTCTGCAATTTCCCTGTCGACATTGATTCCAAATCTTTCCCTAATTTTTATCTGCCATACCGGCACAAGCACATCCGGTATATCACGTAATGTGTTGCTTCGAGTTTTATCTATGATTTTATTAATATTTGTATGGTCTGACATCAGTCTTCTATTCAATACTGTGATATAAACCTTTCAGTACAATTCATCGTTACACAATATTTGAAACAGCATAAAGCTCAAAAATCCAGAACTGATAAAGTACCCATACTACCAAGTTTTTCTATAAAAATCTAGTTAAATTAAAATAACGCCAATATATTTATTTAAGATTATCATCAGGTAATAGATTCTATGGCCGGAAAGTTAGCTACTTATATTGAATATTCTAAACCCAGAGTGTGGTGGCTTCTGGTCTTTATAGGATTCGGCGGGGCTATTCTAGCAATCAATAAATTTTCTTTAAATAACATATTACTTATTGTTGCTGCAGTAATATCAATAACACTCGGCTCTATGGGCGCAGAGGGATTAACAAATTACGTAGATCTCAACATGGATTCTATTATGGAGAGGACAAAAAAACGCCCACTTCCTATGGGTGCCATAACTAAAAAACAGGCACTTATATTCGGTTATTCCCTCGCTATACTTTCTGTTGTAATCTTACTTGCAATAAGAAGATTTATTGCAGCTTTATTCATGTCCGCAGGCATATTTGACAATGTTTTCATTTACAGCTATATGTTAAAGAAGATATCTCCATACAGCATAATTTATGGTGGTTTTTCAGGGGCGTTTCCAGTGCTCATAGGATGGTATACAGTGACGTCAGCTTTTTCCTGGCTTCCCTGGATACTTTTCTTCCTTGTAATGTTCTGGATACCTGTTCATGTATGGAGCCTAGCTTACAGATACAGGGATGATTATAAAAAGGCAAAAGTCCCCATGTTTCCGGTGGTTCATTCTGACCGTGCTACCGCAATAGCAATTTCACTGTCATCTTTACTTCTGATAGTGTTTTCCCTTACCCCCTATTTTCTGGGGCTTTACAACCTGGTTTATCTTATCCCAGTGGCTGTACTTTCTGTGCCCATAGTTGTATTTTCGTATAGATTCATCAAAAATCCCAGCCGTAAAACATCCTTCAGCCTTTTTGTGTATACTGCACCCTATCTTACCTTTGTTTTCATTCTGGTCATAGCATTAAATTTGTTACGTATACTCAATATTTTTCACTGAACATATCCACAGGGTGCATAACAAAAAATTAATAATAAATGAATTACTTAATATAAAGGTACAATAAGTGCCTGCTATTATATAAAATCTATATAGTTACAGGCTTTTAAAGAGGTAATTGAATGGAGCAATTAAAAGATATAGTATTCCCCGGGGATATAATCGCCAAGGAGGAAGAATATGTTTCAGGTAAAAATACACAGGATATTGATGGAAATGTTATATCAACGGCATTTGGAAAAGTGGCCAGAGACGAGAAATCTTTGATAATATCAGTAAATACCACGAAGCAGTCTCAGCCTATAAGGAAATATGATATAGTTTACGGCAAGGTAATAAAATTACTGAATAAAGAGGCAATAATACTTGTTTCAGGATTTATTAGCGAGGGAAAGTTGATTCCGGCAAATACAGAAAGCAGGATTAGATTACCGATTCCAAATAAAACCATGTATTCGCATATACTCACTCTTGGCGATCTGGTAAGGGCGAGAATTATAAGTACAAGGCCGAGCTATTCAACAATATTCGATGGTGGATTGGGTGTACTTAAAAGCAGATGTACTGTTTGCAGGAATGAGCTTACCCTGGATAATGGCAAATTGGTATGCAAAAACTGTGGAAGGGTAGAACAGAGAAAAATTGCCCCAGATTATGGCAATATAAATATATCAGGTGATAATCATGAAAGAAGCTGATAAAATAAAAGACGTTCAGGAGCTGAATAAGGAAGTTAAGGACATGAGAAAGGAAATTGACAGCATGAAAGAGCTTCTGGGTGGTTTAATAAAAGTCATGATGGAGCACGACGATCAGTTTAACGGAGAAGACGAATATAATTAGGTGAATAAAATGGCCACATTACCAATGAAAATGCTAGAAGAGAATTTGAATAAGAAAGTTACGCTATTATTAAAGGATAACAGATCACTGGAGGGGATACTTTCAGGATATGATGAATACATGAATATGACACTTGACGATGCAGAGGAGAGTGGGGAAGTCCAGAGAAAGATAGGAAAAGTCATAATCCGTGGAAGCAATGTTGTTAGAATTACAACAAAATAATTTTTAATAAAAATATACATTTTAATTTTTCCCGTAAATTCACTATAATCCAGGATTATTTGTAACAAAATATGTAGAATGTATTTACGAACTAAACCGTGGTAAGGATAATATAACATTCTTTAATATGGTCATATGCCTGAAAAGATAAAAGATAAGCAGTATGTAATGGGCTTCTCATGGGCAGGTTATAGAAACGGCAGAAAATTTCCACTCCTGATAAATACTTTTTCAGATGATTATATAAACAAAGATGATAGCATAGAAATCCTTGGTGAAGAGTTTAAAAAGAAGATATACTACCCATCTTTTTTAAACGGTGAAAATGTTATAGAGGGAAAGGATTTTGTAATAATATTCAACGGTCTTGAACTGATTCAACGCCCAGGAAAACTGGTGAATTTTCTGGTAGAATTGAGAAAAAAATATGGTTATACAAAATTATTCTATCTTCAGGGCATATCTGATCCATATATTATGCCGGTCCTGGCCTATCTCGGAGTTAACATATTTGATGATCTCTACATCCGCAGGGAGAGCATGGACGGGATAAAATACACCGTTGCCGGGAAATCAAGAGTTGACTATAATCCACTGGAGGAAAACATAAAGTTTGCTGAATCCATGCTTGAATCAATATTCGATTCTATACGTGATAATACATTGAGGGAAATAGCTGAAAAAATATGCATATCAGGCAAGGCTCTTGAAATGCTGAGAAT
>JAKAAT010000037.1:0-5547 GCA_021802205.1 Thermoplasmata archaeon | reverse complement strand
AGAAAAGATAAACCAGGAAAGTGAATACGGGAAAAAAATGGATGATTATAAAGCAATACTCAGATTCCAGTTCGGATCATGGATCATGTCCTATCTTGATGATGTTAAACTCATCAATAGCTTTCATCAGGACATGCTTGTAAAGGGTAAAAATATACTATTTGTTTACAACGAATCCATCGGCCGTTTTTCCATAACACCTGCATCAGGGAAATTTTTCCTTGAGAATAATAAATTCAATGTTTCCATAGACAATTTCACGCCAACTGCTACGGTATATGCAATGGGAATACTCAACGCAACGCCTGATATCCATGCATTTGATGAGGTAATAATGACCTTCAATAACGAACTGCGTGGCACTGGGACCGCACTGATACCCTCCAGGGCGATGATTGATATGGATTCCGGTGCAGCAATCAAGGTACGTGCCGGATTGAAAAAGTGACCTGATTTATAAATATCATTCTAAATAATTATTAACATTATCCAGATTACCAGCAATGAGCATTCTTATTAAAAATGGAACTATCATTACCGAGAACGACAGCAGGGACATAGTGCGTGCAAACATACTAGTTGAGGGCAATAAAATTGTTTACATAGGTAAGGAAGAGCCAGAACATGACAGCGAAATAAATGCAGGGGGGAAATTCATAATTCCCGGGTTCATAAATACCCATACACACATTGGCATGAGTGGTTTTAAGGGACTTCTGGACGATATTGTTCTTTCTGAATTCCTGGACAAAACATCAAAACTGGATGCGGACCGGACAGAGGAAGGGATATACAACTCGAGCCTACTGGGCATTAAAGAAATGCTCAACTCAGGAATAACGACCCTGGTTGATCTTTATTATTCCGAAGATGTGATTGAAAGAGCTGTTGAAAAAACCGGTATAAGAGGTTTTCTGGCATGGGCAACACTGGACCAGGAATACACAACGCAGAAGGGAGACCCTGTTAAAAATGCAGAGAAATTTATACGGAAACCCCACCCGGATACGGTCACACCACTTGCAGGAATACAGGGAATTTATGTATCCTCCGATGAGAATTATTACCGTGTAAGGGAACTTTCAGAAAAGTATAATGTTATGGTGCACACACATCTCTCCGAGACAAGAAAGGAGGTTTATGACTTCGTGAAATCCCATAATGAAAGGCCGGTTGAGCATCTTGCATCAATAGGTTTTCTTTCAGATAAGTTGCTGGCGGCACACTGTGTGTGGATCACATTGAATGAAATCAAGCTCCTTGCCAGAAGCGGCACCGCTGTATCATGGAATGCCATAAGCAATGCAAAGCTCGCATCTGGAGGAATAGCCCCCATTCCAGAATTAATATCCAACAGTGTTAATGTTTCACTGGGGACGGATAGTTCCGGAAGCAATAATTCGCTCAATATGTTTGAGGAAATGAAATATTCAGCAATCTCAATAAACAATGACCGTTGGTCTGCTGACACTGTCAAATCCCAGCAGGTACTGGACATGGCAACACGAAACGCTGGAATTGCACTAAAGGCACCCATCGGGATAATAAAGGAAGGTTATCTTGCGGATATGGTAATAATAAATCCCAATAAATACAGTACAATTCCATCCAGTGAGAAAAACATTGTGAACAATTTAGTATTCTCTTCAAGCTCAGAAAATGTAGAGTATGTAATGGTTAACGGGAAAATTGTACTCAATAAAAATAATGGTGCCCGGGATGAAATAGATTATTCTAAACTAAACTATTTATAAACAGAATAAATAGTCCCGCATGTTCGAATCCATGAAAAGCGGTTGGCATCTTGCCAAACAGGTAAGAAGCAGTATTTCAGGAAACAGAAAACTCTATTTTTACCCTATACTATCGGGGATTCTCAGCGTAATAATATTTGTCCTGACATTTTTCATCCTTATTCTTGAAATTCCAGTATCAGATTATACATATTATTACTATGTAGCCGGGATGTTTGTTGCATATGTTCTTGTATATTTTTTTGCAACATTAATTATTATAGCAATGATGATCTCTTATAGGTCTCTCAAAACAGATAATCCCGTATCGATGAGAGAGGCATTTTCATTATCTAAGAAATATGCAGGAAAGGCATTTCAGTGGGCGATACTTTATAGTATAGTTCTGATGATCCTCCGTGCTATCGAATCGAGAGTGCGTGGCATAGGAGGCATAATTATAGCGTCTATCGGATCATTTGCTATAACTGTTGCAACATTCTTCGTGGTGCCCGTAATACTGGATTATAATACCGGGCCTATCAGTGCAATTAAAATGAGTGTTAATACCATAAAATCACACTTCGGGAATACCTTCGGTGGGGTCATATATATTGACCTATATACACTCATTTTTACAGGAGGAGGATTTTTGCTGCTGATAATTTCTGCAATACTCTTCGGTGCCGGCATACCACTTATCCTTATAGCAATACTAGGAGTTATTGCAGTTATAATGATAATTCTCGGGCTTATACTCAACTTTACTTATACGAATATATTTAAACTCATACTATTTGATTATATTACCGGGAAAGGTTTGCCCGACGGGATAGACGAGAATCTGATAAATTCATCAATCAGGCGCAAGGGTGGAAGTTTCATGGGCAATGGTCCATTATAACTTATTTTTCTTGTGTGCTCTAAATATTGTTTCAGATATAAAAATATATAAAGGCTTAAAATATTAACCAGAGGATTAGTTATGAGCTGGACAGAAGCCGAAGTTAGAGAATTAAAAGTAGGAAGATACATGTTAATCGATGATTCACCATGCAAGATAGTTGATATTACAATGTCAAAACCAGGTAAGCACGGTGAAGCTAAAGGGCGAATTGTCGCTATTGGAGTATTCGACAGTCAGAAGCACAGTGTGGTTTATCCCGTAAAGCATAAAGTAAAGGTACCCATAATTGTGAAGAAGAATGCACAGATACTGTCAATAGCAAACAATGAAGCACAATTGATGGATTCTGAAAGTTTCGAGACTTTCATTCTACCTATAGAGCCAGAGGATCAGGACAGATTAAAAGCCGGGATGGAGGTGCCGTATTGGGAAGCTATGGGAAAAAGGAAGATAATGCTACAGAATTAATGTCACATTTCTCCAATTTAAAAATTGCTGATGCATTATCGAATTATAGCGATGCAGATTACGTAATATTCGGTGTACCATTTGACAATACCTCGAGCTTCAGAAAGGGGTCTAGATACGCTCCAAATTCCATAAGATTTGCATACGACAATTTAGAATCTTATGAGGTAAATTACGGTATAAATCTCCTTGATGCAAAGATCTGTGATCTTGGTGACCTTCCTGTATACGAGGATGTTGATTATATTCTCAGTGAGGTTGAAACGGTTACAGGAATTATTGTGCATGATAAGAAAATACCAATAATGCTGGGTGGTGAGCACTCTCTTACAGTTGGAGCACTGAGAAACTTTAAGGATATAACCATGGTAATCATCGATGCCCATTCAGATTTCCGCGATTCATATATGGATAATAAATACAATCACGCATGTGTCACAAGAAGGGCACTGGATCTTCTGGGTGAAAATAAGATAATATCTGTTGGAACAAGGTCAACATCATATGAAGAAATATCATCGAAGGAATACGAAAAGGTGAGATTTATTTCTGCTAATGAGGTACGTGCATCCGGCATAGAAAAAGTCATTGAGGAAATTATGGAAAAAATATCGGGAAGGGTTTACTTTTCCATAGATATGGATGGATTTGATCCTGCATACGCTCCAGGGGTTGGAACACCAGAACCATATGGCCTTACATCTTATGACGTCCGTAGCATACTCACATCCATATCCCATAGGATAGTTGGATTTGATATAAATGAAATGACCCCATTGTATGATAATGGAAATACATCAATGCTTGCCGCCAAATTAATACAGGATTTTATTGCTAGCCGTGAAAAAACTATCAGAAAATAAAAATTTTGGCAGCATTGGCACACATCTTATCAGGGATTGTTGTCATTTCCATAGAATTACAGAAACAAAAGCTTTGGTTATATCTATTCATTATGAATGTTATTTAAATGGTTATATAGTGTATTCATTTCTTTATCAAAGGTTATCAATTTTTTTTTGATTCTCCTGCTTATACATATGATTATCATATCATTGAAATCATCATAACTTTTAATATTGCTATCTATTGAATAAATTATATCTTTATTTGCTGTTGAAACAATCTCGACCTTTTCGTCATTGATGAGTTCCTTTGTTATTTTTAGTGGTAATGAATGTTTAATTAGAAAATAGTTAAATTCAACGATAGATATCATAGAAATATACGCCTTATCTAACCATTTCTATATTTCACGAGCATTTGCATGGTTTACACCATTTTCGATAATAATTGCAACTAGTACATTAATATCAATTACTGCCTCTTCCAATTTCATTCCCTGCATCTCTTATTACATTTTCGACATATTCTGCATCAATATCTCTTTCCAGTTTAATTGATATTTTTGTGATATCTCCCTTAGGTTTTTCCATTATTATTCTATCTCCATCAGTGTATATAATAACTCTATCACCAATTTTTATCTTTAATTTATTCCTGATGTCAGAAGGAATCGTAGTTTGATAATTCCTTTGATCTGACCCATATTTTTTTGTACACTTTTTCATCCGTTCTAAGAGACACTTGACATCACCTTCTTATTTTTTATATACCTGTTACGCTGGCTCTTCTTTAACTTTTCCAAATATAGTTTATACTCTTTTCTGAAATCTATATCATTTTTATATTTATTTTCAAATTCAGATGTGGAATAATAATCTAATGTGGAATGCGGCCTTATATTATTGTAATCATGGAATGCATTCTCTATGATTATTTTTCCTTCATTGAAATTGCTTATTTCATTGATCCATATATAATCAGTTTTTATTGAATTGTGGAATGACTCAATATGGCCATTCTCTGTTGGTGTTTCTTTTTCTGTGTATTCATGTTTTATATTCATGTGTTTTAAGATTTTATTGAACTTATTTGATATGAACTGTGGACCATTGTCTGTCCTCAGTGTAAAATTGTTAGGCATAGTATTCCGGAAATGCCTGATAATTGAGTCCATTACTGCATTGATTGCATCATCTGCTGTGCATGATGTATTATAGTTATACCCATACCGTACCTTTGAATAAACATCCTTCAGACATATCAGGTATGTCATTCCTGCACCTGTGAGTATGTATGTAATATCTGTTTCTGCTACCATATCAGGCTCATTAGCTGTTTCTAATTTTATTTTATCCTTCAATACGTGCCTGTGAACAGGCAGTGTTAGATTATTTTCCCTCATTATTTTATACACTGTTTTCCTGTTTATATTAATTCCACTGTTCCTTAACAGTGCCCATATTCTCCTATAGCCATATGTTATCCTTTCACTGCTTAATTCAATGATTTTATCAACTGTATTTTTGCCTGTCCTTGTTTTATATTCCTTCCTTTTTATGCTGTTTCTGTTTAAATTATAATATATGAATGACC
>JAKAAT010000036.1 GCA_021802205.1 Thermoplasmata archaeon | reverse complement strand
TTAAGGAATTTACAGAGGATATAGCGGCTGAGTACGATAGAAAGGAAACATATCCGGATGAACTGAGAAAGAAATCTCTATCTCTGGGAATTGTGGACATGCAGAATCCAGCCAAGGTTTTAATTGCCATAGAGGAGCTCTGCAGGGTAGATGCAGGCCTCGGTATAGCGCTTACAACACCCTATTTTGGCAGTGAAGTTATAATGCTCTTCGGCAATGATAAGCAGAAGGAGGTCTTAAACGATGTTTACCGTGGAAAATATATATTGGGACTTGGTGTAACAGAGCCATCAGGGGGAAGCGATGTCGCTGCATTAAAAACAACAGCGAAAAAACAGGGAAATAAATACATACTCAATGGTTCAAAGATGTTCATAACAAACGGTGCAATAGCAGATTACCTGGTCATACTGGCAAGAACATCTGAGGATCAGAACCCTCATCATGGGATGAGCACATTCCTCCTGAATACAAAATTAAAAGGCTTCAAGGCAACTAAACTGGAGGATAAGCTAGGTGTAAGGGCAACAAACACTGCTGAACTCCAGTTCAATAATATTGAATTATCCGAGGATGACCTTATAGGCGAGGAAGGTAAGGGCTTTTACTATATAATGATGTTTTTCAATATAAGCAGGATATACGTTGCTGCCCAGTCCATAGGAATAGCCAGGGGGGCATTCGACAAAATCAAATCATACATAACTGAAAATAATGTAAAGGATGAGGATTCCATGTTCCGGCTATCCGATGTGGGAACAAGGATTGAGGCCTCCAGGCAGATGACATACAATGCAGCCTCTTATCTTTTTGAATTCAAGCCGAAACCTGAACTCACAAGCATGGCAAAGGCTTACAGCAGTGAAACTGCAGTATATGCAGCGGAGGAGGCAATGGAAATACTGGGAGATAAATCCCTGTATGAGGACGTACAGAGAATATTCAGAAATGCCAAAATCATGGAAATATGGGAAGGAACAAGCGAGATTGAGAAACTTGTAATCGCAAGATACATATTGAAGGGTGAATAAAATGGAGGAGGAAAATAATATACTCAGGGAAACAGTGGCAGAGTTCAGCGAAAAAAATCTCGATGAAAAAATCATAGAAACAGAGGGAATCAGTAAAAAATTGCTCGATCTTATCGCATCACAGGGATTTCTCGGTTCATCCATACCTGATAAATACTCAGGCTCAGGACTGGATGAAACATCATATGAAATAATCCTTGAAGAAATTGCAAAATATTCTCCCTCTGTGGCAATGAAAATATTCATATTTAATTCTCTCTACTATCCCGCAGTAAAGGGTACACCAGCAGAGGATACACTGGCAGATGGAGCCACAGGTAAGATTTCTGCCACAGTTGACTTTATAAATAAAATCGTTAATCTTAAAACTTCTGGAGGCAAAATAACAGGTACACTGAAAAACATACTCGGTTCAGATTCAGATAAACTGATTATATTCAATGAAGGTACATCGATTGTTTCAGGGCCCTTCAGATCTGAATCCAGGGACTTCATGGGATTCCGCGGCTTAAAATTCGGGGATTTATCCATGGATAACGATTTCCAGAAACTTGATAATGCAAGCAGGCTCCCGGAAATAATGGAAAAATCATACGGAGCAGCATCCGCCATAGCACTGGGAATGATTTCTGGAGCACTCCAGAAGGCAATTGAATATACAAATGTGAGAAAGGCATTCGGCAACAAGCTGAGAGATTTCGAGCCGGTATCATTCAGGCTGGCAAGATTTAGGTCTACAGAAACAATTCTGAGAAATATACTGTACAGTAAAACCGATCCATATTACACATTTAATTTCGCCATGGAGCATCTGGTGGAAATAGCCAGATATTCAGTGAATACACACGGAGGCTACGGTTATTTCAAGGACTTCGGCGTGGAGAAATTTTACAGGGATGCCATTGTCATGAAATCCATATTTTATGGCACTGATCAGCTCAGAAAACTCACGGAACACGTTTACGCTGAAAAAATTAATTTTGTTTAAATAAATTTATTTATAATTCAATGGAATATTTTCGCCATGTATGCATAGAGTATAGAATTCTTATAACAATCCTCTCCCATTCCTGCTTTTCTGCATGTCTCAGCAATGAATTCATCCATGCTCATATTATTCTCAACAGCCACCTGGGGAAGCAGTGTGCCAGAGTATATTCCGTTCTCAATATAAAGTCCAAATTTTCCGGGTTCAGCTAAGTGAATATTCTCGTATTTTATCTCCTTTAGCTCCCCGATTACCGTTACTTCTATTGCAATGTTTTTTAATTCGTTTTTGGTCATTGGTTCAAACCGTGGGTCCCTATATGCTGCATTCCACGCTGCTTTTTCTACTGCCATGGCAAGAGGCATCACAGGTTTCAGATAACCGATACATCCTCTTAGATTATGATCCTCGGTCAAGGTTACAAAAGCACCAGCTTTCTCTTCAAGTTTCTCAGGAACATTTAAATGATTTTTATTCTCCTGGATAGCGTCCCTTGCAATATCTATTAGTGCTTTACCGTCTGCATCGCTTAAACTATTAATAAATTCATCAAGTACCATTTTACAATCCAGTAAACATTAATTGTATATACGCATTAGCATTGAAATGCATAATATAATAAAAAAATACAATTGTTTATGTTTATTTTACTTAAAAAATTTTTAGACGGGAAAAATTAATGCAAAGTAATTTCAACCTATATATACATTTATATAAAGCATAGTAATCATTATATATGGATAATACAAGAGATTCATATGTTGCCGGAGCATTCTATCCAGATAATTATGATGAACTGAAAAGTGATATAAAAAGTTATATGAATATTGAAAAACCTGATTTAAAATATAAAAGATTAATAGGGGCAATAGTGCCACATGCCGGTTATATGTATTCCGGAAAAACTGCTGGATATGCATACAGCATGATTAAGGATGTAAAGAAAAGAAATTTTCTCATTATAGGCCCGAATCATTCCGGATATCCACAGTACCCTGCTATTTATCCGGATGGTTACTGGAATACACCCTTAGGCTATGCAAAGGTAAATTCAGATATAGCCAATAAAATTCTCTTGAAATCTAATATTATAAAAAGTGACAAGGAGGCACATATGATAGAGCATTCCATTGAGGTGCAGCTTCCCTTTCTTCAGTATATATTCAACAATGATTTTACCTTTACACCTATAATAATGGGTTATCAGGATGCTTCAGTAGCCAGGAATGTGGCAGATACCATTAGCACCATGGAAGAGAAACCATTTCTGCTCATAAGTTCGGACCTAAATCATTATAATGAATATAATAAAAATAATGAACTGGACGATATCACCATTAATGACATCGAAAGCCTGCGAATTACCCATTACTATGAAGACCGGATTAAATATGGAACATCAGCGTGCGGCTATGGTGCAATTGCAATTCTAATGATGATAACCAGGGAACTTAAAGGGAAAATAGTGTTATTAAATCACAGCAACTCCGGGGACACCGGAACAGATCGCAAGAGAGTAGTAGGTTATGCTGCCATGATAGCATATATATAAATTCCATGGAAAATTAATAGATTATAAATACTTTTAATGCAATTATATAATGTGGAAGCCAGTTTGTATAAAAGGAATGGCAGCAGAATTATCTGTACTGCCTGCGAAAGATACTGTAATTTACAGGAAAATCAGAGCGGATTCTGTGGTGTAAGGACATTTAAGAATGGAATTCTCAACCTCGACGTATACAATTATCTATTCGGATATAATATAGATCCTATAGAGAAAAAACCGGTTTTGCATATGTATCCTGGTTCCAGAATACTTTCATTCGGGACTTCAGGATGCAATTTTGCCTGCAAATACTGCCAGAATTATGAAATGAGCCAGAGGAAAAATGTGGAAGGAGAATACATGACCCCTGAACAAATAATAAGGGAAGCACGAAGATTGAATGTGGACGGCATCGCCTTTACGTACAATGAACCAACGATTTTCATGGAATTTGCACATGATGTGGGAATTCTGGCACACAAATACGGGCTTTTCAATACATTTGTAACAAATGGCTATGAAACTCCGGAATCCATGGAAATGGCATCCGAATTCCTTGATGCAATGACCATAGATTTCAAGGGAAATGGACAGGAAAAATTCTATAACAGATATATATCGGTTATGCACCCTGATTTGATTTATAACACCATAAAATCAGCTTTAGATTATGGAATTCATACTGAAGTAACTGATCTCGTTATTCCGGAGATAGGAGATGATCTGGGCGATGCTGAAAAAATGATCAGTAAGATTATGGAAGTTGGAGGTACATACATGCCTATCAATTTCCTTAGATACCACCCTGATTATAAGTTATCATTGCCGGTGACACCCTTTGAAACATTGAAAAAGCATTACGACCTGGCAAAGTCCCTAGGAATGCATTATGTTTACCTGGGGAACGTTCCGGAAAGAAATTATGAGGACACATACTGTCCAGAATGCGGCTCCCTGCTCATAAAGAGGCATGTATTTGATTCAACAGTAACAGGATTAAACCCAGATGGAAGTTGTATGAAATGCGGGTTTAAAACCGGAATACTGCTCAAGCCAAAAATTATCCAGTAATCCTTTTCATTGCCAGTGGCATATTTTTTTCAATAATTTTCTTGGTGCTCATGGCCTTATCAGCTATATATGCATCAATGAATTCATTGCTTATGTAGTACACAAGAAGAAAATCGAGAACAATTTCATTATCATCAAGGTCTTCTATTTTATGAAATAAATGGTCGCATGATACCTTCGTTACAAGATATTTGGAAATCTCCCTTCTCATCATTACATATATCATGAAGTTCATATTTTGTATAGTTCAGGTCTCCTTTGCCTCAGAACCGGCATCTTCTTTCTTACAGCTGCCAATCTATCAGGATCCACTGTGGCATAAATAATTCCCTCCTCCTCAGGGGCACGGTTAATTATTGCACCGATTGGGTCTGTAAAAGTTGTTATACCTGTAAATGCACCGCCAACCATATTAGAAGTTGCCAGATATATAGTATTTTCCAGTGCTCGGGCTGACACCAGCGAGAGCCACTGCTCCTCCTTCATGGGACCTGAAAACCATGCGGATATAAGCACAATCATATCAGCATCGTTCAGTGAATAGTTCCTGAATATTTCCGGGAATCTTATATCATAGCAGATGAGCATCCCGAAGTTTATATTCCCTATTCTGGATATTTTGAAAGGTCCATTCCCGTATGTGTAAATATCAGATTCCTTATAGCCAAAGGCATCATATAAATGTGTTTTTCTATAATAATTATCCAGTTCTCCATTCTGTATAAATACAGATGTATCATAGTAATTATGATCATATAACTCATTGATGCCGGTGATTATGCCTATCCTGGTTTCCTGGGATATTTCCTTCAGTCTTTTTACATAATTACCATTGAGGGGTTCTGAATTTCGTATTACTGTTTCTTTGTAGGGAGAATAAAACATGTAATATTCTGGGAAGACAATAAGGTCAGCAGAATTGGAGGCAGCAATACCGGAATAATATTCTATATTCCTGATACTGATATCCTTATCCGCCACCGGTTTTAACTGGGTCAATGCTACCTTTAACATAAATATATAATCTAATTTAATATAAAAATCATGCGTATAATTAGTTATTACTTGCTTGAACTGCAGGCAAAACTAAACAGTGCATCAAATAATTTTTAAAACCATTTAAATAATATTCATAAATAATCATACATGAAAACAATAAAAATCGGTGCATTGGCAGATTCCGGTGACCTTTATCCGTTTATACCATTAATAGAAAAGAAAATAAAAAGTGACGACTTCAACATTGAATTTGAATTTATACCCACAGTTCAGGAGGTCAATGACAAGGTTGTAAAAAAGGAGGTTGATATTTCTGTGCCATCTGCTTCTCTATACCCATATATACAGAAGGATTACTTCATCCTATCCAGTGCAGTGGCATCAGCAGTTGATGGAATTACCGGAATGCCCATTCTTGCCATGGATGATCTGACTCTGGAAGAAGTGAAAAACTCAAATATTATCGTTCACGGGCTCAATACAACTGCATTCAATCTTTACAAGTTATTGATAGGTAGATACAGAAAACTCACAGTGGTACACAGGGTACTTGATGAGGTAAATGCCATGGTAAAGGAAAACGGCGTTATGGTTGCCGTTCACGAATTAAAGGCCATGTACGACCTAAGGAAAATGGGGGTTGAACCGCACCGGATTGCAAGTATGTGGGATATGTGGAAGGAACTATCCGGAAATAAACCCATGCCAATGGGTACAGTAGTGATAAATTCGGACATGGGTGAGAACTATGCATTGAAATTCAAGGAACTTTACAACAGGAGCAAGAAGTATGCGGAGTCCCATATGGAGGAGATACTTCCTGTTGATGTGAGTATTATGAGGGAGGTTCAGAATTCTGATATAAGCCTCGAGGTGATAAAAGGCACAATAGGAGCGGATGTTAAGGAATACAATGTATCAATTGATGATGTAAAATCCGGAATGGAGTTTTTTTATGATATAATGTATAGAAGAAATCTTCTTCCAGGTGTCAGAGAAATAAGACTTATATAAACGACAGGTCTGGAGCATGTTAATTGGCCTTATGCTCATTTGCTAAATCCAGGCAATTAAAATTTCATAATCAATTGCCAGGTATCCATCTGATGAAATAAACACCCTGATCAGGATTTTTTATGGTATAAACCAACTTTTTCAGATTGGCTTCAAATTTTTCATATACCATCAAATTGCTTAAACTGAAATGTTCCAAATCACCATGGTAATAATATTTGCCTGCGTCAATATATTTATAATTCACGGGGAATCTAACGGATATATTGAATTTCAATGCCTTATAATACATCATGATGCCTTCGCCTATATATTCCTCATCATATTTTTCTATTGCCTCTTCACGGTTTTTTGCATAATAATTATCTAGCCATAGATAATAACTGAATTTAACGAAATCCCCACGTTGAATTGCAGGTTTTGGCTCGGCTATAAATTTTAAATTATCCTTTTCCCTGTCTTTGATCAATTCCAGTGAAATGGGTATCTTCTCCATCTTCTGGTTATATAAACGATAAACGTTAATACTGTTTACCCTGGCTTTAGGATTATAATTTTTATTTCCTGACAAATATACAGAGCCAAATTCCAGATTTTTTAATTCCTTTGATATTACAATAAATTCCTCTTCTATTTTTACAGCCCTGTTACCATTGGCAAAAACTTTCACATACTTATTCTTTGTTAATACCAGAGATTTTATACTGTTATTTACAGAAAATTTATCCTCATATGAAATTATTTTATTCTGTTTTAAATAATTATAAGCACTTTTCAACTGGGATACCTTGCCATTGAAATTTTGTATTAAATTACTGTATGAATTGCCTTCCACATTTTCAAGTATGTACATTATATGCTTTGTATCATTCACAGAACTTGATACACACTGAACTTATATTATTAATTATATATGTGTTTATTATATTTGCATTTAAATATATTTGCTCAAGAAATATATTTCATGAAATTATGATTAATATGTTTAGGAATTTATTATGGGAATAAACCGTTGGTTAAACATAAGTTAAACATATGTATAAATTTTATTCCAAATAGCATAGGAATAATACCGTAGTTACAGATATTAAAGTATTATTTTATAATTCTATGAAGCGCAGTTAAATAAAATGAAATATAAGCCCAAAAACCGAGAAAATGTAAATTTAGAAATATAATTTATGACATATAAAAATAATTTATTGGGAATTCATCACATAAATACGTAATAAATTGTTTTATAATTCATTGAGTTAATGATATTGATAAGTAATGTCTAATTCAAACAAAAAATTCAAGATAATGGCGATTTTGGTTGTTGGTTTGTTTGTTCTCACTATTTTTTCTGGTATTAGCCCACAGGCAAATATGTCTGTCAATTCTATAAATAATAAATCCGATTTCCAGTATGGTATTAATTCAGTCAATAATGAGGCACCAGTTGCATCTAATAAAGTAGAGAACCTATTACCTACAACCGCAGACCTCCTCTGGGAAAGAAACGATGGTTATGCCCTGTACCATGCCGGATTGGCTGGAAATGGAGACCATTTATATATTTCACCAGTTGGCGATAATATTGGCGATGATATGATGGTTTACAATCTAAATGGAACCAATATTTACAATATAACCACAACAGAAACATCATATCCTGCCTTCGGAGGTGGGCAGTTATATTTTGCCACTTCGGGCAATTATATGGAAGCGGCTACACTTCTTACTGGTGAAAAGGTGTATACCGAATTCCATTCCCGGCGCTTCTACGGAGAATAGTTTTAATGGATACCAAACTTTCTCTTATTCAAATGGATGTGTATACACAACAAGTTATGGTAGCTCAGATTTAACAGCTTTTAATTCCTCATTGGGAACAGAGGAATGGCAGTATGTAAGTCATTTAAGTATTTCAACTAAACCAGTCGTGGGCCACTACGAAGTATTAGTTGGTTTTTCCAATAGCCATGTTATAAGCGCTGTAAATGATACCGATGGTATCCTAAACTGGAACGCAACGATCTCTTCATATCCCAGTGCTGGAATCTCCTTTTATAATAATACTTTCTTCGTCCCTACCCTAAACCACAGATTATATGCCATATCAGATTCCGGAGCAATATTATTGAATTTATCATTGGAGACAGTTTCTATGAGGCAAGTAAAGGAGTATAACAATACTATATATGTATCCGGAATAAACGGTTACTTATATGCCTATAATGCTACGACTGGGAAATTAAATTGGAAATTTTACAGCGGTGATGATGAAAGCATATGGGCATCTCCATTAATAGAAAATAATATGCTTTATTTTGCAAGCGACAACGGCATCGTTTATGATATAAACTCCACAGATGGAAAACTAATCTGGTATTACAACATAGGTCAGCCAATTAGAAGTGATCTTGTAATGTTAAATGATGAATTATTCGGTTTAACCGAATATGGAACATTGTTTGCATTCGGCAATAACAATACAATAAATTACACCAGTTCAATCAGTTCACCGTCTGCTAATGAATATCACGGCAACTACACGCATAATGGAGTATACCAGACTCAAGGCCCAAATAGCATAAAAAATCTCGTATGGACCTATGACTTTGGTCAAGGGGATACAGGGATGACAGTAACAAAATATGGCTTAACTCTTTCCTCGCCAGGGGATGCAAGTATACCAGTGTTAAATAGAACAACAGGTAACGTATTAATGAATTATCCGATGATATGCCAATACAGTGGGGGATGCCAAGTTAAAACTAAGTATATACCGACGCAGGACGGTGTTTCATTATATGGTATGTATTACTATTGTTACTTTGATTCCGGTCCTGCATATTATGGCATCTCTCCTTACAATGGGAGAGAAGTTATAGGAAACTTATTAGGACCCCTTTCTCAATTTAACATTTATGGTGGATACTATGTAGGCTCATATAACAATTATATGCAGGCATTTTATTTATCAACAGCCAGTGTAAGTGGTTTTTCAATTCATGGCCAGGCATGGCTTATTTATACACTTGGAGATATTAGTGGAAATCCAACATTCAATGGAAGTTATGTCTTTGTTGGATACACAAATAACAATAATATCAGTGCATACAATATACTCAATGGTAGTTTAGTATGGAATACAACAATAGATGGGGACATTACGCATGGCACATCATTTTCAAATAATAGTGTTTTCTTTGGAACATCAAAAGGATATGTATACAGAGTATCCTCAGATGGAAATATAATATGGGACAAAAATCTTAGCAACGCAACTACGACCGTGAATATCGGTTCTACCCCTACCATATATAATAATAATGTGTATGTGACTGCAAGCAATGGAACACTATACGATTTATCAGAAACAAATGGCAATATTGTTTGGAGCAGAAATTTAACAGGCGGTCAGGGAGTATCACCGGTTGTTTCCTCAAATGGAATTATTTACACCGGTTCTTCAAATGATATTTTATATTTTATTAATGCAACAGATGGGAAAATAATTAGTGAAAAAGACCTGGGAAGTGCATTATCCTCTCCCCCTGTTCTCTACAAAGGATTCTTGTATATATCGACAAAATCCGGAAATGTTTATGCATATGCCCAGAAATACAATGTAAAATTTAATGAAAATGGACTTTCACCTGATACACCTTGGAATGTAATATTAAACGGAAATGAACTAAGCTCTGTTTCAAGCTCAATAACATTCAGTGAAATACCAGGAACATATTACTATTCTATAGTGCCTCCATCCGGATACACAGTTATTCAGAATTCAACAGGAAATGTAAGTATTACTGATAAGACTTTAACAGTAAATGTTACATTTGAACCAATAAAATATAATGTAACTTTCATAGCTCAAAATCTTCCTCTGGGGATAAAATGGTTCGCGAATATAACAAATGAGGTTAATGGTTCCTCCTATGTAATGAATTCAACCAATTCTCAAATAATTTATAGTCTTCCCAACGGAACTTACGATTTTACTATTGCGACAAATGACAAATCATATGCTCCTTTAACATACGGCGGCAACTTTAAAGTATCAGGTTTGCCAGTAAACATAAATGTAAAATTTAAATCTCTTGAATATGATATAACCTTTAAAGAAACAGGATTATACAATGGAACACTATGGTATGTAAATCTATCAAATGGGGAATCATTCAACAGTATTACAAACACCATCTCATTCACGGAATTAAATGGTACATATTATTTCAATGTCAGCAAAACTAATCAGTATAAAATAATGGAAAATGCCAGTGGTAGCATAACTATACACGGGAATAACCAGACACTGTATGTTAACTATGCACCGGTGTTATATAAAATTACATTCCATGAGTTCGGATTAACCTATAAAAATAAGTGGTTTGTAAATCTAACAGATGGGCAATCATTCAACTCAACAGGAAGCAGTATATCATTCAATGAAATCAATGGAAGTTATAGTTACTCGATTGGTGTTCTGAACAAGTATCAAATCAGTTCTGATGCCGGAACAATATATGTCAATGGTTCAGATAGATCATTTGATATAACATTCACTCCATTGTATAAAATAACATTTTCGGAAGTGGGCTTGAATAGTGGGCAGACATGGTATGTTAATTTATCAAACGGTATGTCCCTTAAATCAACGGGCAACAGCATCGCTTTCTATGAAATAAATGGGACATACTATTATAATATATCAACATCAGATCACATATATTCTCCATCAGTATCCTCCGGGCATTTCACTGTACAAGGCTACTCTGTATCCATATCGGTAAAATTCAGCAAGGTCGAGTATAAAATTACATTTGAAGAACATGGGCTTCCGTACGGTACCATGTGGTATGTTAATTTGAGTAACGGTCCATCGTACAGTTCGGCACATGGTAATATTTCTTTATCCGTAACGAATGGTACTTACTATTATTCCATTGCAACAACAGATAAAATATACTATGCCTTACCCGGATCATTTACGGTATACGGGAACGTCAAAACTATAATTATACAGTTTGATGTAATGAAATACAGTACAAGCTTCGATGAACATGGGTTACCAGAAGGCATTGAATGGGGAATAATATTTACAAATGGAACATCGTATACTAGTACCTCAAATTCTATCACCATCATGGAACAGAATGGTAGTTACGCCTATGAGATAATATCGTTCAACAGTAAGTATGAGCCAGTTGCTGCAAAGAACAATATTGTTGTAGATGGTGCACCAGCTTTTGAAAATGTTTATTTTAGTCCTGTAAAATACAATGTAATATTTTCAGAAACTGGTCTACCGAATTCCCAATGGGGTGCAAATATATCTGGAAGTATTTACACATCAGACAACGGAACATTATCGTTATATCTTGCAAATGGCACATATGACTATAACCTGTTTTCAGTGAACAAAATTTACACACCTTCCATGGCTGCACGATCTTTTACAGTTAGCGGGTCTATTGTAAAGGAATACGTAACATTTGTTCCCGTTAACTACACACTGACATTCATAGAATCAGGGTTATCATCCGGTACTTCATGGTCTGTCAATTTCAATGGCGTAAACTACTCTTCAACATCTAATAGCATAACAGTAATGGAACACAACGGCACATTTAGTTATAGTGTTAATGCAGTCTC
Organism: Thermoplasmata archaeon; assembly: GCA_021802205.1. Classification (GTDB taxonomy): domain Archaea; phylum Thermoplasmatota; class Thermoplasmata; order Thermoplasmatales; family Thermoplasmataceae; genus Ferroplasma. The sequence continues at coordinate 4,274 of JAKAAT010000036.1, read as the reverse complement.
TGGCTATACAGTAGATACTGGGCAGAAAAATATCATTATCAGCGGATCAGATAAACAAGTTAATGTAACATTCACACCTGTTAAAAAGGTTACTAAATCGGTATTACCTGTTATTAGTCCACTTGATAGTTATATAATCATGGGCGTGGAAGCAGCAGGAATAATAGCTTTACTTGTAGCAGTTGTTAGAAAAAGATAAATAAATTTTCTTAATTTAAAATTTTTATTAAAATTTGAATACCCAATACTTTTATTAATATATATCATTATGAATAAAAATAATCATCATTTACGCATATTACCTGAAATGGATGCTGAGAAAACAAAGTTTTATATTTTGGAATTAATATAGAATTTCTAAGAACAAATATATATGTGAAATTTATGTTTAACATTCTAATTCAACTGGAGAGAGAAATATACCCGATCATTGCATTAGCAGTTGCATTAATAGTAGGAACTATTCTAATGATATTACAGAAGCGTGGAAAGGATAAAATCAATATTGTAAATATTATGGCATCCACATCGTTTGCAGACCACCTGGATTTAGGTAAAGTTGGATTGGCACTGGAGGGGTTTGAGCGTAAAAAAGGTCGATTCAAAGGATTTACTTATAGATTGAAATACCCTAGAGTTTCAGTATTTATTTTTAAGAGTGGTAAGGCTAACTGTAGCGGTGCTAGGGATCTCGCTGATATATCATGGGCATGCAATAGAATCAGTCTTGCGTTCAAAAAAATTGGAATTGAATCCTATGACAAACCTGCAATAGTAATAAAGAATATTATGGCTGTTTATAATATTAAAAGGGAGCTAAACCTTCCCTATATTGCAATGACGCTTGGACTTGAAAATGTGGAATACTCGCCCTGGGAATTTCCAGATCTGGTTTACAGAATTGATGAACCTAAGGTCTCCATGATGCTATTCAGTTCTGGAAAAATAATCTGTACCGGGGCTAAAAATGAGGATGATATAGAAATGGGCATAAAAATACTGAAGAAAACTTTAAGAAATGCAGAACTAATATAATTTGAAACTTAAAGTATATAATATGTTTATTTAATTTTAATTCTGAAAGTAAATTGAAATAATTTTCATATAAATATTATATTTTATATTATTCGACACCTTACGCATTATTATTGGCATTATTCCATGTTAAACTCTACCGTGGGAAATGCACACACTATCCATTATAAATAATATTGTTATCCTTTTTAATGACTTAATAACCCACCATGAAGTAAACGACCTGGAATCAATCAGAAAACAAGGAAACAAGCAAAAATTCAATATAATATATCTTAATTGTTGAGAGCTATTTCAGGTAATATTCTTATGGAAATTCTCCTAAAATATATGATACAAATATTTATATATATCATTAATATTATGCATTATGGATAAAAGAAAATTATACATAATATTTACTATAATAATCGTTGCTTTACTGCCTTCAGCTGTATTTGCATCAGTTATTATTGACCAATCATACAGCGTGTCGACAACGACAACAGGGAATCCAGTATTGATGACTCAGGGTCCTAATTATGCAACAGCACATAGCCTTAGGTTTGCCACATTAACAAATGGAACAACTACAGGAGTTGATGCTACAAGCAATACCATATCTTTTGGTTATGTTGATAACGATACTAGTGTTGAGTTGCTATGCGTGTTAGAGGTTAAAGAAAATTCATCAACCAGTGTGAGTAAGGATACAGTGAGTGTATCATTAAACGTCGCAGTAGCGCCAACTAATATCATTTTCTATTACAGTACAACTACAGATACTTTGGGAACTGCACTATCAACAACGGCAACAACCATAACTCTGACATCAACCTCTCCAATATATATATCTGTAATCATCACTCCACCTTCCACTGGGTCTCCCACTCCTACTGCAACTCTTGATATGAGTTATACAGTAAGTTAAATTTTTTATTTTTTTTAATTAATTTTTTACTATAAACGGGGTAATAAACAGATGAGGTATAAAATCGCAGCATTAATAATATTCATAATAATTATCATGATGATTACTCCATCGTTTGCATCCGTTAATATACAAAGTCAGTATAATACCTCAACAGAAAGTGTTTCCCCCTATATAATATATAATAATACTCATAATTATCCGCCTTTTGCAGAAACGACCACCAATAAATATCATACATTGGCAACCAGTGATATTACATCTATATGGGCAGATGCCTCATACTCAATGGATGTTTACAGCATGGGAACAAATACCTATGGAGATACCATAGTTTTTGATTTTGAAACCGGACAATACTATTTTATTGGAAGTCCATATGATACCTGTGCATATCGTGGCCCCATAACGGGAATAGCAGGCACAAGCAATTTTGACAATAGTGGAAATCCATTAATAGTATTACTGACCCAGTATGGATATATTTTTGGTTATCATTATAGTCAAACTAGCGGTAAATACATTTGGAATTTATTCGTAAATAGCTATACAAACGACCCAATTAAACTCGCAGGCGATAACTGGACATCTCTTACAGCAAATACATATGCAACTGTAGAATCCGACGACTCATATTTCTATGCCACAAATCTTAATGGAACAGTATATGATTGGAACGCAAACACGGGTAATTATGGCTTATTCAATTCAGCATTAGCTCCAAAGGGAATAATAAGCACAGCTGCCTATTATGACGAATGTAGTATATCAGATAATAATCTATTTGGTTTATCTTATTCTGGAACTATATATTATTTAAGTTCCCAAGGTTGGGAAATTTTTAATTCCACACCTCTACCAACAGGTGAGATAAGCATTGCTATATCGGGATTATATTATCCATATCTATACGCGCTAAATATTCATAATAATAGTTCATTGTATGTATCCACTCGTGAGATAAGTGATGTTACTTCAAGTACATTCAAGGAAACTACAGGTATAATAGATAATCAGGAGACAAACGAGGCTTTAACAATATATTGTGGGGAATATACAACCTATCCAGTATTTTATGCAATGGAAACAAATGGCACAACTATGATTTATAAATCTGGTGTGTATGACACTACTGATTTTAATTGGGGTTTACTTGGAAATGATAGATTTCCTTGTTATTATTATCCAGAATTTTTGGCATTGAACAGCGTAAATAATACCAATACTTTTCACGCCATATTATCATACAATAGCTCAATTAATTTAAAGAATATACAAAATCTAAATTATTTTATTATGTATTATAACAATTCAGATTTATATGAAGAATTTTCTTATATTAATGGTACAGAAAAAGATTATGGAACACCTGTATTGATTAATTCTTCTACACCTATAGCGATAAATATAACATTGAGGCCAAATAGTGCATATAACGCTAATCTTCAATTTTTGGTTGTATACTATTATCATGGAGTGTATATAGGTTACCTTTTGAATATAGATATAATAAATCATTTTTCGTACTGGAAATTAAATTAAAAAAATAAAGTTAAAAATTTATTATTTCGATCTATAGTTTTTCATATGGGGATTATAGAACGCATTTTAGATAATATTGTCCATTTAATAGAAACATTATAAATTTATTTTATGTTTTTTATTTTAATTTAAAACCTTAACTCGCTGATTCTTAGGTAATAGTTACCCATACCTTTTATTTCCTCATTATTTTACTGTATCTCAATAAGAAATGTTAATATATTACTATTACCTATTAGGGAATATATGGAGGATTGGATAAGGAAGGTTCTGGAAGAGGAGGGTGTAAGGAACGTTGAGGTCAAGAGGATAGGCAATAATTATTATGCCTACAGTGTGAGCAGTGTATATGATAAGGAGAAGAAGAGGCCAAGGAAGATATCCGGCAAGTACATTGGGAAAATAACCGAATCAGGAATAATAAGGAAGATTCAAAGGAATATAAGGACAGTATTCGAATACGGGAATTCACAGCTGATATATAATATAATACAGGACATAGCTGCACCACTGAGGAAACACTTTCCATCTGCCAGTGAAATAATGGCCATGGCATCAGTAAAGGCAGTAAGGAATGTTCCACTGAAGTACATTGATGATGCATATTCGAAGCTGTACATGTCAAGGATAATGGATGCATCATTGTCACATTCAACAATTGCAATGAAATTAAGGGAGATAGGTTCAGACTTAAAAGCACAGCATGAATTCTTTAAAGAGATGATTGATGATGGCAATACATATCTGTATGACCTGTCATCCATATTCTCATACTCAGAGAATACAA
>JAKAAT010000035.1 GCA_021802205.1 Thermoplasmata archaeon | reverse complement strand
TGCAGAGGACGGGATTTGAACCCGCGAACTCCTTCGAGACTAGACCCTTAATCTAGCGCCTTTGTCCTAACTCGGTAACCTCTGCTCTTGTGTATCATTTTTACATATATTAAGTTTAATCAAAATATTACATATAAAATCCATCTAAAAACTATTGAAACCTTATAATTTATTAAAGAGTACACTATTAGTTTCTGTATGATAAATAGAGATACACTGGTAATATCCAATCCGGGTACTGGAAAAACAACCAGAATAGCTGACGAGGTGGTTAATCTTATAGAACAAGGGGTATCGCCTGATAGCATACTTTGCATCACATTCACTAATAATGCGGTAGCTCAGCTTCAGAACACCATCGATAAAAAGTTAATTGACAAGAAAATAATTAAATATACTGCCTATGATATAAATATATATACATTCCACGCACTTGCATTCAACCATTTGCCAGGAATTAAATCAGAAAATTCTATTATTTCATACAATATGGCGCGATATTTAATATATAAAAAATTGAGAGAACTGAGGGCATTCAACTATGCTCGCGATTATGTAATAAATGAAATAGTACCAAAGCTGGAAAATGCAATAAGGTATATAAAAAGCTTCGGTATTAGTCCTCAGGATATAGAGAATTTCAGAGATAAAATATCGAAAAGAATAGGGGAAAAATTTTCTACGGGCAGAGTAAAAAATATCGAGGCAGAGGAGGAACAGTATTTATTTGATTATTTTTATCAGGCATTCAAATACTACGAGGAAAAAAAGGGAAATCTGGATTTCAATGACCTTCTTTTTGAATTTCAGAAATTTGATGGTAAAACAGTCTACAAATATGTTTTCGTGGATGAACTCCAGGATATTAATGATATAGAAGCGTCAATTGCAAAGTCCTCCGGAAATATAAAATTCATGGTGGGTGACAGAAAGCAGTCTATTTTTGGATTCCAGGGAGGTGCATTATCCGTATTTAATTCTTTGCTTGCAGATGAAGATGTGGCCAAAGAAAATATGAAAACAAATTACAGGAGCACAGATACTATTCTGGAATATTCAAAGAATTACTATATGAAATTTGAGAAGGATACACAGGAGCTTGAAAATTTCAAAGGGGTGCATGAGAAGGGAGAAAAGGTAACCATAATACAGTCAGAGTCTCCAGAAGAATCGGTAATCAACAGGATATCAGAAATTTCTAGCCATGAGGGCACCACCGGAATAATTGCAAGGACAAATGCACAGATAGACATGCTTTCAACACTACTTGATAAGTATAATATCGATTATTCCAGCGATTCAAATGTGCATTCCGTCAACGAGGCAAAAAGAGATATTACCCTATTTCTCCGTGGAATCCTCTATGATAATGATGATGATATTATTTCTGCCTTAGTAACACCATTCTCAGGATTATCGCTAAAGGAAGCCTTTGAAATTTCAGAATCCCTGCATAATGATAGCAGCACAATTGACCGGTTTGATACAGGGAATCCATTTTTTTCCCTGAGGAACATGGAACTATCAAAGGAGGGCATAAAAAAACTATTCGATACAAGGATACTTCCGGTTGCAGCCTCAATAAGCCAGGAATATTTCCTCACTGCATCCACTGTTAAATCCTCTATTGATGAATTCTTCCAGGGTGAAAAGGAGTATACGAAAGAAAACTTCTTTGATTTCCTTGATTTGTCATATTCTGAAAATGGAATAAAAGCAGGCAATTCAAAACTGGTGCTCACCACTGTGCATAAGGCAAAGGGCAGGGAATTTGACCGTGTCGTATATCTGCCAAAAAAGCCCAGAGTTTCGGATGCATATATAGACCTGATAGTCTCGTCCATAATAGAGACAGTAAGGGGAATAGATGTAGATGATGAATTAAAAAATGAGAGTATAAGAATTGATTTTGTCGCATTTACAAGGGCGAGGGAGAAATTATGGATATGCGCATCAACAAGGGAAGCTTCCGGCTATCTCATACCTGAATATTCAGAGCTGGTAATAGATGATGCATTCAGTGAGAAATCACCGGTGCCTGATAAAAACAGATATGATGAAGCATATTTCCAGTTTGTGGCGGGAAACTATATAGGTTCAGAAAAAATCATTAAAAGTAATGATAACTGGCTCAGGGATAAAATATACGAATTTTTCAGAACAAAGAATGTGCTTTCTTACTCTCTGATAAGCCTTGATAATCCATACTGGCTTTTGAAGAATAATATATTGAAATTGAATGAGAAAACCGAAGCTCTTTATTATGGTTTGAATGCACATGAAATGGCAGAATCACTTTATAAGGGCGCAATTCAGGAAGAGATATTATCCACGAAGGACAGGAAAGTACTGGGTAATATAGAGTCTGTTGTTAACCAGATAAAATCTACATACAGTATGCAGCAGATCGAATCCGAAGTTTCTGTTATAGCAAGGGTAAATCAGATGTTCCCTGAGTTCTCAGATGAATCAGATTCAATAATGTTCTATGGAAAACTTGATGCGGTATTCAGCAACGGGGAAAAATATGTGATACTTGATTATAAAACAGACAAGAACACGGAGAGGTCTTCGCACCACCGGGTTCAACTCCTGGCTTACAGACTACTTTATGCCATCAAGAATGGCATAGACATGAAAAATATAGATATTGCAATTGGTTATATTAGCCTCAGGGGAAAAATAAATACAGGAGAAAATTCCAATGGCATTAATTTTAAACAGCCTGATAAGAGATCCGAGGAGCAGTTAAAAAAATATATTGCCAGGTTCCTGAAGTATAAGAATGATCCTGATGAATTTATTGCGGATTATTTAAATTATCCATGCGATGATACCCTCTGCAGAAGGCTAGGAGACTTACTGGAAAAATAAGGAATTTTAATTTCTTAAAAATAATGCCATTCATGCATATTTCATCTCTATTATAAAATATAATATCAATTTCATTAGTCACATTATTGGAATATCTAAGGTATAATTGAAAATGACATAATATTATGCAATATATTTATAAAAATAGAAATGATTAAGTATCGACTGTGGGGTTGTGTTATTATGATTGCAGCAGCTTTACCGCCTCTGGCGATTGGATTCTTCGGTCTAGGAATCGGTTATTTTGTTTTCGGAGGGGCTGTATTTTTCAAGTACCCGAAGGAAAACAATGAAAATGTCAACCATGCCATGGGATTATGGGGCATATTCATGCCGGGATTTATGCAATTCCTTGCCGGAACATACATATTTCTGGGATTGACTGTATTCACTGCCTTCAGATCCTCTCCAATACTGTATATGGCCGGACTCGCCTTCACTGCTTATGGTGTGCACTGGTTTGCCCTTGGATATAACAAGTATAAAAATGCTGATACCACGGTTGATGGTTTCATGGCAGTTGGTTTTCTGTGGATTTCCATAATAGGCGCCGTAGTCTTCGGTCTGGGGGATGATGTACCTGTAATGATTCTTTTCATACTGCTTGCATTTGTTTATGTAAGTGATATACCTGCTAGCCTTGTACACTCACCATCATGGGCAAGGACTAAGGCCTTTTTCCAGCTGGTTACAGGTACATGGTTGATGTATCTTACCTTTGCTGCCACATTGAACTTCGCACTTGGATACCATCTGTTCCTTTAAAATTTTATATTTATCAGCAATGCAATAATATGAAAATTTTTACCTTTTTTGGATCATCTTCATCCGGAAAAACTACGGTAATCCAAAATCTAATTTCCGTACTTTCCGGTCAGTATAAAATAGTATATATAAAGGACATTCCCCATGGAAACATATCGCTGGACACCCATGGAAAGGATACATGGATTATGGAAGATGCTGGAGCTGATGTAACCTATGGCATAACACCTGACAGGACATATAAAATGTTTAGGGAGCATATGGAACTGGATAGGATAATCGATGATAACAGATACTGTGATATAATATTTATAGAGGGGTTCAGGGATTATGGAAAAGGTACCAGATTTCTTGTACTCGGCAGTGAGGATTACCTGAAATATGGATATAATTATATGATAATGGCAAATAACAGCACTTACACTGGCAAATGCATAGTTTACCCTGAAGAAGTCAACAGAATCCTTAAAATAATTACGACGGGAATTGAGAATTAGATTATTTTAATCATTTTTCACCCCACACAGAATTCTCCGTGCTTCATTCAGATCAGACATATAATTTATACTCCTCAATTTTTCACTTTCAACTCTTAGTGCCTGAATTTCAGATGTACCGAGAAACCTGCTTACACTTTCCCCACCATTATTTCTGTATTCCTTCATTGGTTTGTAGAGTTTTTCCGTGTAAACAGTGAAAAGAGGCTGGTAAAATCCGTCGGCCGTACATGTGATGGCAGTTCCACTGTAGCTTTTAATTATGTTATCAATCAGACCCTTGTCAATATAGGGCATATCGCCACCGACGGCTAGAAACTCTTTATGCTTTCCAATGGAATATAGGATTGAATCAATAAGAACACCTTCGGTTGCATCATTTTCAGTTATACAGTATTTAGATGAAAGTAGAGAGTTTTTTGTAAAAAGTATTATTTCCTCAAATAAATTCGACTCTAAGATTATTCTTGACACCCTATCTATAAGATGCTCCCCGCATATATCCATGGTGTGCTTGTCTTTTAGTCTCTGGCTTTTCTTTGCAAAAATTATCGCCATCATTGATATTCTCCGGCAATGGCTATAAAAGCATTCTTCAATTCTTTGTACCTCATGCTGTTCTTATTTATCATTACATGAAAAGTTAAGTATCCCTTCTGTTCAAACTTCAGGGAATAAAGTTCCGCATACTGTTTATAAGTGATTCCTGCATCGCATCTTCCATTTTTTACGTAATCGCAGATAATTTCTGGATTGTCAAGATATGTTAAATCTTCATGTCTCAATATTTCATTGGAGTAATCTTGCAGACCTGATCCACGGTACATTACTGCCATGGTTTTATAATTGTCAGTTCTGTAGGCCACACCATAGGGGATTTTATATGTTACAGCATCGTCAATATTATTGATATCAGGCAGTTCCATGTAATTCCAGAAGTAAACATCAGCATCCCCGGATTCCATGGATCTTATAATTTCATTCTTTCCGGCCTCAACAAATGTAGATGCATCCAGTATTTCCCCGTGCATCTTTTCCATGGCAGGAAGGTACTGCCCGTAGAATAGAATTTCCGGAATTGTTGATGTGAATAATTTTATTTTTAAATCAGAATGCCGGGCAATATATGATGATCTGGAATCCACTATGGAAAAACCTGTAGCCCTGCTTATTCGGGATATTGACCCGGAGTTTCCTGGCACCTGATAGGCAAAGTATTTTCCGTTGTAATTTACCAGTTTCAACAGGAGAAGATCTGTATTTCCCTCATGAAGTCCAATGCGATCCCCTGATGTGGCATTTATTTCCGTGTATGAAAATTTATGCCCAGCCATGAGGAATAATGCAGGAATAACAAGGGAATATAAGATCATCATTGATGAGACTGGAAAACCAGGGAGGCCAAAGATTAATTTATCTCCTGATTTTGCAAATATCGCGGGTTTTCCAGGTTTAACACGTATCCCATGGAAAATTATTCCTGGATTTTTCTCACCGAGGATAAGGTAAACCATATCGTGATCTCCGGCTGATGTGCTACCGATAGTAATCGTTACATCATTTTCCTCAATGGATTTATCTATAGATCTTTTTATCTCTGAATAGTCATCCTTTATAATTCCATAGTTTTTAACTTCAAAGGCAGTATGACTTTTGAGTTCAGAGTATATGGATATGCTGTTTGATTCGTAAATTTTGCCCTCTCTGTATTCCATGCCAGGATAAAGAAGTTCATTTCCTGTGGACACTATGCCTATCCTGATTTTCCTGATTACAGTTACAGTTCCAACACCGGTGGATGCCATCACGGCTATGCTTCTAGGATCTATCATTGACCCGTTGCCCAGAAGCCTTTCGCCCCTTATCACATCAATGCCGGAATTGGAAAGTTCATGAAACCGTTCGATTTTACTGAAGAATACAACACGGTTTCCACTTATCTCTGTATCCTCAAATGGTACCATGGCATCGGCACCTACAGGAATAACACCACCTGTTGGCACCTTTATACATTTCCCATTTCCGGGAAATTCAACTGCAGGTTCGCCTATACTGGTTTCCCCGGCAAGTTCAAGTGCCACAGGTGATTCCCGTGACGCACCAACAAGATCAGATGCAATCACTGCGTATCCATCAACCTGGGACCTGGAATACAGGGGAAGATTGCTGGCGCTATATATATCCTCAGCAGATATTCTACCATTGGCATCACTTATCCTTATCTTTTCGGTCTCATGAATTTTTACGGAATTGACCATTATCTTTTCTTCAGCCTCCCTGAATTTAATAAGGTTATGAAAAATCATTCCCATCTTATATCACCTATTATATTGATTATTATCCTGGTACCCTCCTCTATTCCCTCCAGATTTTCGTCTATGCAAGTAAAGGAATTGCCCTGGAGAAGCGAGGAAATTCTTCCTGAAGCGGTGGTCTCCAGAGGCCTTGCGTGCAGTTCACCTCCCTTCTCAAATGTATCCATAGCCTGAAATGTTGTAAACCCGGTTTTGTTGTGTATTCTTTCTTCCAGTATGGCCGGCATCCTTTCTGTAAGTTCTATGCCGAAAGCATTGTGCACGTATCTGTTTACAAAAATAAGTGAAGATAGAAGGGCAGCAACTGGAAGACCAGAGACTGATAGAACCGGGATATTATCCATGTTGAACAGGGCTATGGTTCTCCCGGGTTTGATGGAAACTCCTGAAAACAGCATTTTACCCAGCCGGGATATTGCATCAGTCGTCAGGTCTTTCCTTCCAAGGCTGCTTCCGCCCGTTGCTATAATTATATTGCATTTCTCCCTGAGATTTGAGACCTTTTCCATTATAGAATCTATACTGTCATCAGCAATTCCGCCGTCTAAGGTATCTATGAAAGGCATTCTATAAAATGACCTTAACAGGGAACCGGTTGAATTATTGATCTGGCCGGTTACAAGTTCCATTCCGGTATTTACAATACCAATTGTAATATTCCGGTATACCTTAAGGGATTTAATGCCTGCTGCAGTCATGGATGAAATATTCTGGGGCCTTACGATGGATTTATCCTTGAGAATGGTACTTCCTCTGGTTAAATCCTCTCCTATAGATGCTACATTTTCTCCGGCCATTACCGGCGAATAAACGTAAATATGATCACCGTACTGTTCACATTTTTCAACCTTGATTACAGCATCGGCTCCTTCAGGCATGATCGACCCTGTATAGATCTCCCTGCACTGGCCATCCTTAAGTGGCTCTCCTGCAGTCCCGCCTGCCATGTTCACACCAGCTAGATCAAGCCTTGCAGGATTGTGATCCGAGGCATTCACTGTATCCAGATGTTTCACAGCATAACCGTCCATGGCAGCCTTGTTCTTATCGGGAATGTCAACTGGGGAAAATACATTGCAGGCGGAAATTTTACCTGCGGCATCTTCAATATTTACTGTATCATGATCTGGCAAATTCCATGGTACTCCGTCGAATATTAAAACTGCCTCTCTGTATGGCATTAAACTGTCAAACCTCTCCATAATATGTTTTACCATAACCCTACGGACTGTTATTTATTCTTTGTATTAATGTTTATAGCCACCCTACCAGCCTTACATATTGATGCTAACTGGCAATTTATTCTATGTATAAATATAATATCTATCAATAAATAATAAATATGGTTAAGTAATAAACTGTAAATGACATTAATTCTGATAATTGTCAAATTCCTTACAATCGTCTTTGGTTCCATTATTGCCGGTTTCATAGGGTCGCTCACCGGTCTCGGTGGAGGAACTGTTCTTGTCCCAGTTCTTACCCTGTTTTATGGTATACCGTTTATTTTCGCTGCAGGTGCAAGTTTGATATCTACAATAGCAACCTCTGCTGGTTCTGCAAGTGCCTATACAAAGAAGAAAATAGCAAATATAAAAATTGGCATAGGGCTGGAAATAGCAACAACTACAGGTGCCATAGTCGGGTCCCTGACCCTGGTGTTTATAGATAAGCATGCTTTAATCTGGATAGTTTATGTGATATTTGGCCTTGTCCTTTTATTTTCGCTTATTCCCACAATAAAAAAAATAGGGAAGGAAGTGCCGCCGGAAATGAAGCCTGACTGGAGCACAAAGTTATTCCAGCTAACCGGTTCGTATTATGATGAGAGGCTCAGAAAAACAATAAAATATCATGGTGTGAGATGGTGGCTCGGGGAAATAGTTATGTTCTTTGCAGGATTTGTTTCCGGACTTCTGGGCATCGGATCCGGTGCATTGAAGGTTCTTGGCATGGACTGGGCAATGAATTTACCAATGAAGGTTACAACTACATCAAGTAATTTCATGATAGGCATAACAGCGGCAACAGGAAGCTCCATATACTGGTATGAGGGTTATATTAATCTGTTTATTGCAGCTGCAACGGCGATAGGTGTTTTAATAGGCGCCTTTTTCGGTGCTAAAGTTCTGGTAAGGATTTCCAATGAAAATATAAGATGGATATTCTTTGCAATTTTATCGTTCCTGGGATTTGACATGGTATTCAAGGGTCTGCATATGATAAATTTTGTAATTACATTTTCTTTAATGATACAGTTCTTTATTTCAGTTATAATATCCATTGGCTTAATAGGTATTCTATTCTATAATTCTAGGAGAAAAGAATGGAGGGATAAAGATGAAAAATTATGATGATGAGGTAATTATAAGTTACTTTCTGAAGGCAGGTGTGCTGATCAGCGTATCTTTTATTGTAGCAGGTGTTATTATACTCTTTGTCAAAAATGGAGGAGATGGATTTACACTTTCCCAGATGTCCAACTATAATTATGCGCTGGCACACGGAATAGATTCAAAATCAGTATCATTGAACAAAATACTTTCGGGATTATCTGCAATAGATGGCCTTTACTTCATTACTGTGGGCCTCTGGGTGCTCATATTCACACCGATTACTGTTGTATTCATAGGATGGGTATCGTTTCTGGATGATAAAAACTATCTCTATGTTGGGATGGCATCCATAGTGCTTTTTAACCTTTTCTTCGCAATGCTTGTCGTACCTAGATTTTTGGTATAAAATTGGAAAAATTATAATATTCTTTATCAATACATTTCAGTATGGCTGCCGGTAATTCATTTTTTGGATTTGTCAGGGGATTCGAAGCCAGGGATAGCGAAAGGATAATGGAGATAATAAAATGTTCATTATCTGAATATTATACAAAATCACTGATACTGGACCTCTACAGATCATGGCCGGAGGCATTTATTGTTTATGATAATTATGATTCAGTAATAGGATTTATTATTGGTGCAAAATATTCTGGAACTGAGGGACGTATATTATTATTTGCTGTTAGAAAACAATTCAGGAAATCAGGAGTGGGGCAGAATCTTCTTAACCGGGAATTACGAATCATGACAGGTGCGGGATTATCCACGGTCAGGTTAGAAGTAAGAACGGACAATGAAAGTGGAATAAAATTTTACAAAAATAATGGTTTTTCAATTATATCCACATTAAAAAATTATTATTCAGACCTTTCTGATGCATATTTGATGTGGAAAATAATCTAATAATAATTGATATTATAGATAAAATTTATAAAAATTAGAATACATCTACCTTACCATCAACAAACATCTGTGTAAGCTGATCTATGTGTGCAAGTTTATCATCAGCTATGGCTTTGATGTTGTTTTTATGTTTTGATGGATCAACGTTATCTTCGTATATAAGCTGTAAAGAAGCCACATGCGGCTCATCCACAGGCCTACCAATCTGTGACACAATTCTTACCAGTACTTCCTTAATGTCTCCACCTTCTTCCTCAACAACCTTTGAGGCTATCTGATTGGATAGTACATTGTAAAGTTTGCCCACGTGTGTTACAGGGTTCTTGCCAGCAGCCGCTTCCATGCTCATGGGCCTGTATGGGGTTATGATTCCATTTACCCTGTTACCTCTTCCTACGGATCCATCATCTCCATTTTCCATTGAAAGACCTGTTACAGTTAGATAGTATACACTGTCAGATTTTACGTCCCCGGTATTTACGTATATCTGGAGGTCGTTGTCAGTGTATTTCATTGCATTGTCCGTTATCTTATCAATAAGTTCTTCTTTTATGGAATTATATTCTGTCGGATCCTTTACGTATTTATCCACATATGCTGCAGCAACTGTAAGATTTATTGTTTTTCCTTTTCTGAATCCCATGACTTTTATATCATACCCGATTCCTGGAAGGGATTTCTTCAGATCGCCGTTGATATATTTTTCTGTGAGTTTAACTATGCTTTCAGTATCTGTGAATGGAGCAAAACCAACACCAAAGGATGTATCATTCGCCTTGAATTTTCTGGTATCATATAATCCCCTGAGATCAACAGACCCGTTTCCTATTCTTGAATCTATCATAACGTCTGAATCTATGTCCAGATCTGGGAAATGTTCTCTGAGATAGTCCTTGGCAGATTTTATTGCTAAGGATTTGACCGGTATTCTCTCATCACCAACTGTGGCTGTTGCACGCCCGCTCAAAAGTATATAAGTAGGCTCCAGTACATTTCCTCCCTTAAATTTAGGGTCGGCCTGCCCGCCCACAACCTCAACCTGATCTGTGTTGTGGTGAAGAATTCTGCCATATTGTTTAATATAATACTTACTTAAAGCTCTGCTTACCGATTCTGCTATTCCATCGGCAACGCTGTCTGGATGGCCAATTCCCTTCCTCTCCACAATTTCTACTTCTCTGCTCATTGTAGGGCTCTGCTTTATGGCCTCCACCTGTATGTTTCTCTCTTGCTTTAACTGTGATTCCATAAGCCAAACATGGGTATAAGTTTTTAAACCTTTTGTCTCTGTGCCCTAGAAATTACTGATTATTCATAAATATTACTGACAATAATTTATATCATGGGCAATTTTTCTGCAATAAATATTTATCATATTTTTTGATATGGTCATATGAAAGCTTTTATCAGCGTTTATGACAAGACCGGATTGATTGATTTTCTGAATGCCATCAAGAATAAACTGGATGGCATATACGGTACAGAGGGCACCGTTAAATACCTGAAAGATAATGGAATCGATGCAATTAATTCATCAACGCTGACCGGCTTTGATGATCTTTTAGGTGGCAGGGTGAAAACACTTCACCCGGCTGTTTTCGCTGGTTTACTATCAAAAAGGGACCTGGAAAGCAATAAACAGCTGGAAAAGTATGGTTATATGGATTTTGATATTTTGATTTGCAATCTATATCCCTTTGTTGAGGCATCAAAATCAAATGATTTGCCTAAAATGATAGAAAATATCGATATAGGCGGGCTGTCACTTATAAGGGCAGCTGCCAAGAATTATAAAAATGTGGTTGTGTTATCAGACCCTTCAGATTATGATACAGTAAAAAATTGTCTCAGGAAATCAAATGTAGTTGACATGAAGACAAGAGAAATGCTAGCATTACGTGCATTTTCAAGGTCTGCAGAGTACGATGTCCAGATATATAACAGGCTGTATAGAAAATTAAATGAAAGCCAGCCGGATGATTTGTTTATACATGGATACGAGAAAATAGACCTTAGATACGGAGAAAATCCGGACCAAGAAGCATATATGTTCAAAACTGATGAGAAATACGGAATTCCAAATGCAGTACAGCTTAGTGGCAAGGAACTTTCTTACAATAACATACTGGATGCAAATGCTGCGCTTGAAACAGTACAGGATTTTGATGATATAACCTCAGTTATTGTAAAACACAGGACACCATCAGGTGTATCCAGCGCAGATACTCTTAAGGAAGCTTTTATAAATGCTTACAATGCCGATCCTGAGTCTGCATATGGATTTGTTGTTGCACTGAACCGGAAGCTAGATGGGGATACAGCGAGGGAAATGCAAAAAAAATTTATCGAGGTTCTTATTGCCCCAGATTTTGATAGTGAAGCTCTGGAACTGCTCAAAAAGAAGAAGAATATGAGAATACTCAAATGCTCCATGGATCGGGATCCGGAAAAAGCTATTTCATCCGTGTCCGGAGGTCTTCTACTCCAGGACAGGCTAAAATGGCAGTACGAAAATATAGAATTAAAATCCAACACTGAAGCAGATAATTCTAAATACAGAGACCTAGAATTTGCCTGGAAGGTTGTTGCACATACGAAGAGCAATGCCATGGTGCTGGCAAAAAACAGGACCACTGTTGGTATCGGTGCTGGGCAGACTTCCAGAATAGAATCATTGAGAATTGCCATTGAAAGGGGAGAAAACAATGTAAAGGGTTCTGTCCTTGCATCGGATGCTTTCATACCCTTCGATGATTCTGTAATAGAATGCTACAAAAACGGTATCAACGGCATAATTGAACCGGGTGGCTCAATACGTGATGATGATGTGATAAAACGCTGCAATGAATATAAAATACCGCTTTATTTTACGGGAAAAAGAGTTTTTCTCCATTAAATTATTATAATGGAAAGAGCCAGAAGAAATCCAAGAATGGCTCCAGTGTTTATAAAAGGTAATCCAGGTGCCGGCTTTCCCTTGTTGAAGAAGAACAGGAATATCAGAGCAGAAATAGCACCTGCTAGGGTAAGAATTGCAAAGAGAATAGAATGTGATGGATTATATATGAATGCGGATACTATGAGTATTTCCGGTATTGCCATATCCCCGAATCCCAGCATTATTATTTCGTGTTCCCCGCGATTTTCAAACGTTAGATCCTTCATCCTCAGATTTTTAGACGATGGAAGCATGAACATCAGCGGGAACTGGTTGTCCACAGCTGCCTTTGCAAGTGTAACCATATGCTTTGTTTTGTACACAGATATATAATCATATACAGCAAATACCACAAGAAGTGTAATTGCTATGTATGGCCTTAAAAGGATTCCCAGTATTCCGGCAGCGCCCGATATCATTATTACACCGGCGGCGTCTGTAATATACCATTCATTCCTGAATATAAGCATATATGCAAAAAATGCTGTAATTGTTCCTATGATCAGATAGTACTCAGTGTAATTTACTGCGATTATTCCCGCAATTATGGACGATACAAGGAATATCATATAAAGGACGAGAATCAGGAATATAATTTTCATTATATTCGCATGTTTTT
Source organism: Thermoplasmata archaeon (assembly GCA_021802205.1). Lineage (GTDB taxonomy): Archaea > Thermoplasmatota > Thermoplasmata > Thermoplasmatales > Thermoplasmataceae > Ferroplasma. Next base: position 3,421 of record JAKAAT010000035.1, on the reverse strand, counting down.
TTACAACATAGAGTGCTACAGCGGTAAATATAATAATAAAGACAATGTAATATAAAACGAATAAAAATGATATGCCTCTGGATTCACTTGCTATTTCAGGAACGGCGTAAAGATTGTACGATATGTAAATAGCAAACAACGCTGATATAAGAAATAGCATTATGCCGAATAGTTCACTGTTTATTTTTTGGTTCGCTTTTCTCATTTTTATCCTTTCCATTATATTCACATTTCATATTTGGGCAAAACTTCCATTTTCTTTTTCCGTTTACCATTATAAGCAGAGGTGCCCCGCAGTAAGGGCAAATTTCTCCTGTATTCATTATAACACCTTTCTGGGGAAGAGGGTATGTAACTGTGCATTTTGGATAATTTGAGCACCCCAGAAATCTTTTGCCATATCTTGACTGTCTTACAATGAGGTCGCCCCCATCCGATGGACATTTTCCCATTGTGAGTTTCTTCTGATTATATTCGCATTTCGGGTCTATGCATCTGTACTCCGGAGACTGCCCTTTGCGGATTATTTTTATAATGGGCAGTGAGCATACATCGCATTTTTTATCGGTCATCTGTATAAGGCCGGTGGCACTTATACTATAGTTTATTCTGCAGTCCTCTGTGGAGCACTTAATTTTGTAAAAATTCCTGTATTTTATCAGCGATATGTCTCCGCCATCCAGAGGACATTTCCCAATTACATCTCCTTTATTGGCATAGGATGTGATAGTTTCCTTTATTTCCTCACGATTTACCCTGAATCCTTTCAAGGCATTATGCAGCATCTGCCGTGATTCGTTCACAACCGTGTCCAGCTGCTTTTGATTTTCTGCTATTTTATCCATTTCGCTTTCCAGTGCTGCGGTCATATCCGGTTTTGCTATATCTGAATCTATTACAGTTATGGATTTTATGAAACCTATACCAAGTGGTGTTGGCTTCAATGGATTTCCGGTTGCAAAATTTCTATCGTTGAGTTTCTGTATTATATCATGCCTTGTACTTTTTGTTCCCAGATTGAGAGATTCCATGATTTTCAGGAGAGATGCCACATCGTACCGCTTCGGTGGCTCAGTATATTTTTCTTCCATGTCCCATTTCTTCCCTGGCACAGTTTCTCCGATTGTGAGCTCCGGAAGGCTGGTTTCCCTGAGTTTTCTATATTTATATATGTCAAACCATCCATTATCAAGAATTTTTTCCCCTGATGATTTGAATATATAACCTTCTATATCTATCTCCGCATCTGATTTTTCAATCAGTGCATTCTTATAAAGAGTGGCAAGGAACCTTCTGACTATTAACTCATATACATTTTTATAGGCGCCGGTAAGAGGTTTCTTTGGATATGATACAGGATATATGGGTGGATGGTCTGTGGTCTCTATCCTCCCCCTTGATGGATATATCTTTTCCTGTGAAAGTACCATTTTAGCCTCGGTATCAAATTCTGTTCCCTCGAATTTTTTGGCAATGCTCTTCAGAGGTATTGACCGCTGGTATACAGTATTGTCTGTTCTTGGATAACTTATAAGCCCGCTCATATAGAGTTTTTCAGCAATCTTCATGGCATTAGAGGGTGTAACGCCTATTCTGGATGCTTCCCTCAGGAAATCTGTTGTGCTGAATGGTGGAGGCTTGTATACTTCCTTTTTCTCACTTTTATATGATTTTACTGTGCCATTTTTCCCGTTTATGTCATTAAAAATTTTATCTGCTGTTTTCTCATCCCGTATATTTTCCTCATATGTGCCCTGGAAATCAATTCCCTTATGGAAAGTAACCGTTATAACAAAATATCTTTCCGGGACAAAGTTTGTGATTTCTTCCTCACGGTTAACGATAATGGCCAGAGTCGGTGTCTGTACACGCCCTACCGATATAAAGTCCTTCCACAGGCGGTTGCTTGTAACCGAGAAAAACCTTGTGAGCACAGCTCCCCAGAGAAGATCTATCTCTTCTCTGGCCTTTGCTGAATCCGCCAGTCCATAGTTTACATCCAGTAGATTATCGAATGCATCCTTTACCTCCTGTGAAGTAAGTGCGCTGAATTTAGCTCTTTTTATTTTTGTATAGCCGGATTCTATAAACTTAAGCGCTTCCACACCTATGAGTTCCCCCTCACGGTCATAATCAGTTGCAATTATGATATTATCTATTCCTGAAAAGGATTTTAATGCGGAATAAGCTCTCTGGTTTGTTACTTTATATATTATTTCAGAATCTATGAGTTTGTCCAAATCGGATTTTGTCCAGTCCTTGAATTCTTCCGGAAAATCAGCACCTAGTATATGGCCGCTGAGTGAAACCATTATATTCTGTTCGTTATTTCTCTCAAATTCTATATAACTAATATTCTTAGCCTTTTTCTGTTTGGAGGTTTTATCGGAAAGTATGTAGGATATTCTTCTTCCAGCATCCATTTTTTCTGCAATAATCAAATTGAGTACCAAAGTAATCTACTAACAATTAACAATAGTAAATAAAGATTTTTAATGAAGTGGAATTTTGGTTTCCACAGAAAATTAAAAATATTTTAAGCAAGATTTAAATATTCTTTATGACTATATATATTTATGACACAAGTAATTGTTATACATAAATGGAAAGATGAGCAGAAAGCTGATGTAATGAAGTTCGCAACGACCATAATGGATATGGCCAAATCAAAGAAATTACCTGCAGGATTAAAACTGGAAGAATTATTCTTGGGCCAGAAAGAAAATGAAGCAGTTTGCAAATGGGATGTTGATACACTTGACCATCTGATGGAAACTGCAAAATCAATGAAGCCTACATGGGATATTCAGGCAATAGAAGTTGACCAGAAATTTAAGAAAGGATTATTCTAAATTTTATTACGTTTTTTTGGGGGAATACCAAGAACTGTAGCATATTCCTCAATTTTTTTTATCTGTTCCTTATGTAGACCGAAAAAAATTCCCTTTCCCTTTCCACGAACATATAATTTTCCATTCAGATTTATAATTGCACCAAAGGTTTTGCTTATAATTACCAGTTCATGGCCCTTTACCGGTATTTTTACAGTGTCTGAGTTCCATACAACCTCAGGATAGTCGCTGTGCCTGGGTGGCAATATCTTATTGAATTTTTTATCCTCTATATCTATATGGGTGACTCTTGCCCTGCCATAACCCTTAACGTGTATGAATGTAATTGCATTTTCCAGTCTTGCCCCGTCCAGAAATATATCTGCAGAAACCATGATTTTTCCCGGCATCCTGTTAAATGAATGTCATAATAATATTTAAATGACAGGAAGAATCTTACTATTCTTGCAGTTACTGAAAAAAAGATTATTATATTATTAAAGACTTATCCACTAAGGGCTCGTAGTCTAGTGGTTATGATACCGCCCTTACAAGGCGGTGGTCACCGGTTCAAATCCGGTCGGGCCCAT
>JAKAAT010000034.1 GCA_021802205.1 Thermoplasmata archaeon | reverse complement strand
TATCAATAAAATTAATTCCATAATCTATAGCTTTCTTTATAATTTTGATTGATTTTTCTCTATCAGCCATCCATGCTGCACTCCCGAAGGACATGCCACCAAGGCAGAGCCTGGAAACTTTCATATCGGTATATCCCAAATTAACATACTCCATATATGTACAAATGGATTTCATATATAAAGTTTAGATTAATAGTTAATCAAAGCCAAAAAATGGCAAAAAAGATTTATAAAAGAATCATTCCTGGTGTATCAGATTGCCCTCACCGAAGACCATTGTGGGGTAAGCATCCAGTTCAAATGGGTCTTTATTCCATACAGAGAAGGATGCCAGCTTTCCTTTTTCTACTGTACCAAGATTGTCAAGCCCCAGTATCTCGGCCGGTCTCGATGAAACGTATGAAATGCACTGTTCCTTGGTGGCACCGAATCTCATAAAGTGGCGTGTTGTCAGGAATAGTGTCCTCTGAAGTATGACCGGATGGTCTGAAATCAGGGCAAATCTGACTCCAGAGTTCTGGACAAACTCCACATTCCTCCATGATTCATGTTTAAGCTCTACTTTATACGGATGGGAATCCAGAGGGCCATATACCAGTGAAAGATTTCTTTTCTTGATTTCCTTGAATATTTCACTGCTGTGGAAATCCATTCCGTGATTTATTATAGGCTTTATTCCGAACTGATCGGCCAGGGACATAAGGAACAATGCATCATCTTCCTTGTGCAGATGACACATTATTTTGTATTCACCTTTTATCAATTTAATCAGAAATTCCGTTTTCGGGTCTATTTCATCCAATGTTTTCTTTCCCTTCTCCATGAGATTAATGGCTTTCTGCGCCAGTGTGAAGTTTTCCCTGATTATAGCGGCTACCCCCATTCTTGTTGTGGGCCTTATTCCTTTCCATTCAGTGGTACTTCTCGGATTATAACCAAGTGCCATTTTGACGCCTATATCCTTAACAAAAGCATCCTGTCTATTTTTGGAGAAATTCCTGATTAGCGATCCCATACCGCCGAGGATATTTCCACTTCCAGGAAGAACAACAGAGTATAGTACATTATTTTCTACCGATTCAGTGAATGCATGGTCATCCATGTAAACTCCGTCAATTGCTCTTCCAAGGGGAATCATGGAATCGAGTTTGTCATTGGCCTCACTCTCTGATCCGGGCTCTCCTGCCCTGTCAAGTCCGATATGGCTATGGGGGTCTATAAATGCAGGAGTTACTATGCCCTCACTGATAATATCGCAATCCGGTTTATTAGCGGTTACATCAGATATGCTGTTGCCATTAAAGCATACATAAACATTTTTTTGCACTCCCTTACCATCATAAAGCAAATTAGCCTTTACCGCTTTCATAATGGAATAGTAAAGTATTCAATTTAAATTTAACTTAAAAGCAGGAAGTTCTACGCCTTAGCGTTGAGAGGATATTACCCTGGAAAATGTCTAAATTACAAATTTAAATTCAATAGAAATTGCAAAACTAATGAAAATGTTATAATTGAACATATGCATTAACCAGTATGATTTGTGAGGACCTGGGATATATGATATTATATAGCAGATCTGGGCGTTCAGTAACACTGACGCACGAAGAAACAGTGAATCTGTGCCATAAGGCTGAGGAAGCAGGTATGGAACTCCCCAAATATATTAAAAGGGAATTTATGCATGATTTGAAGCTTATAAAATTCAGGTACGATGATGAATAACATTATTCTTTTCTATCTGATTTTCTTTTAAATATAACGTTTTTACTATACAGGTCCTTTATCTCTTCACTTGTATATCCTGAATCCGTGAGAATTTCTTCGTTCCCGTTTCCCAACCATGGTGGGGGTAATCTCACAGTTCCAGGTGTATCTGAAAGCTTGAAAGGAGTTCCCGGTAATGTTACATTGCCGTAATCAGAATCCATATTTACAATCATTTCCCTGAATTTTATCTGTTCATTATTTACTGCATCACTTACTGTGTTAACCGGAGCGCATGGTATTCCCGCATCGGAAAGAATTTTGTATACCTCTGACGTTGTTTTGTCTTTCAAAAGTTTATTGATCCTAGATTCCAGCAGCTCCCTGTGTTCTACACGATCAACGTTTGTCCTGAATTCCTTAATTTCCATCAATGATGAATCCAGTATATTGCAGAATATTCCCCATAGCTTTTCGGTCCCTACGGTAATAACGATATAGCCATCCTTAGTCCTGAATGCCTGATAAGGTGCAATGCTGGAATGTGCAGAACCAAGTTTTTCTGGATTCTTCCCTGTAGATAGATAGGATGTCAGCTGATGAGTTAGGACAAGGAAGTTTGAATCCAGCATGGATAAATCAATATATTGCCCTTTTCCCGTATCCTTTCTCCTGTAAAGAGATGCAAGGATTGATACAGCCGCAAAGAGTGCAGTGGTTATATCTGCTATGGGCACTGCGAATTTCACTGGGGATGAACCAGGATTTCCAGTTATGCCCAGTAAACCGCTCATTGCAAGTATAACAAGATCATATCCTGGAAGATCCTTCATGGGACCAGTCTGCCCGAAACCAGAAATGCTGCAATAAATCAGTTTGCAATTGAGTTTCATCGCCTCTTCCCGTGAAAAACCAAATTTTTCCATTACACCGGGCCTGAAATTCTCCACAAGCACATCGGAGCTTTCTATAAGCCTCTTTAAGATTTCCTTTCCTTCAGGTGTTTTCAAGTCAATAGATATGCTTTTCTTGTTCCTGTTGGTACTCATGAAATATGATGATAATCCGTCCATGTATGGCGGTGCCCATGACCTTGTCTGATCCCCATCAGGTGGCTCAACCTTTATGACTTCTGCGCCCAGATCCCCAAGAAGCATTGTTGCAAATGGTCCTGACATTGCCTGGGTCAGGTCAATTATCTTTATTCCATCCAGTGCGCCCATTTTTTATGAATTCCCCAATCTATTTATGTTTTGGTATCGCATATTGATACAACAATATTTATTATTCTGTTGACAATAATTCCTTATGAGCGAAAAATTCATAATTATGGGAACAGGTTGCTTCTGGTGCAGTGAGGCAATATTTAAACTGGTTAATGGTGTCATTGATGTTGTTCCTGGATATTCCGGGGGGAATACAGAAAACCCAACGTACAGACAGGTATGCACAGACAGGACCGGCCATGCAGAGGTGGTAAAGGTTACATATGACCCTGAAATTATCAGCCTGGAACAACTGCTTGAACTGTTTATGGCATCCCATGACCCAACGTCACTTAACAGGCAGGGAAATGACATAGGGACACAGTATAGGTCTATTATATTTTATAATACTCCGGAGGAGGAAAGAATCATAAAGAATTTTATTGCAGAAAAGCAGAAAGATTACAAAAAACCCATAGTCACAGAAGTAAATAAATTTGAACATTTCTATGAGGCAGAGGATTATCACCATAATTACTTTGCAAACAATCCCTCAAATCCCTACTGCTCAATGGTAATCAAACCTGAGGTAAATGATTTCATAATGCGCCATGGAAATGTTTTAAAGGCGATAAAACACTAAAATGGTGTAGAGGGGAACTGTGCCTTAACATTATACCTCTTACTTTTTAATTCCTCAACTGTTTGATTTACTTTCTTTTTGTCTATTCCAAGATTCTGTGAAAATGATATATCGATTATTTTTTTACCTGTATTGACTATTATTATTCCGGCATTTGCATCATCTTTGTTTACTCCATCGCTGTTTCCATATTTATCAATGAATTTATTGATATTTTCTATATAGTTGCTTAAATCATCCAGGCTTTCATTTAGTTTTCCCAGCGGGACGCACATGGTTTTAGAAGTAAAGCTATGCCTGATATTGTAAGCAACACAGTTCGCCATGAAAGAATATTTTTTCACTAGATATAACATTATCTTAAGGGAATAATTCTTGGACGATTATGCCAATATAAAAATATTTGTATAAACAACCTTTGAGTAATCTTAATAAGCCATTCAGTCAATCTGTTATTATGGATTACAGGGACAGATATGTGGATGGAAATGGTAAATATATCGACGATTTAAAGTTCGATGATATGCTTTATATGGATGTTGTAAGAAGCCCATACGGCAGGGCGAAAATTACCAATGTTAAAGGAGGATTGAATGCGTCTGAACTCAAACTGTATTTCAAATCATCCATGGGGGAAATGGCATCCCTTGGTGGTTCGTCCAATTCTGTTTACCTGGAGCCTGTTTTCGCCATAGATAGGGTAAACTATCAGGGACAGGCAATAGCAGCTGTCTTCGGAAAAACCAGATATGAGGCTGAAGATTTACTCAACACTGTTTCTGTTGAATATGAACCACTGGAAGCTGTTTCCAGTATAGAAAGCGGGCTGGAGAAGGAGCCGCTCCATGAAGGTACAAAGGATAATATCCTTGCAAAATCAGAACTGGGAGAGGATTTTGATGATAATGATGTTGATTTTGATCTCACACTTGAAGATGGATTCTTCAACGAAAGAATAATAGCAAATTCCATGGAGACAAGGGGATGTATAGCTATATACAGAGATTCCATGCTTACTTTTTATGTTTCTACTCAGTCGGTGCAGTCGGTCAAGGGAGGTCTGGCACAGGCACTGAAATTGAAACCGGAGCAGGTCAGGGTAATCCAGGCCGATACGGGAGGAGCATTCGGTGTGAAGGGTTCATTCTACCCTGAGTATGTTATGGCTGCATACGCATCCATGAAGTATGGAAAACCTGTTAAATGGATTGAAACCAGAACAGAACATCTCCAGGCTGCGTATCCCGGCAGGGGTGCAAAGGCAAAAATAAAGATTTATGCCAGGAACGATGGAAAAATTACCGGTATCAAGGGAGATGTATATGTGGATGCAGGCGCATACGATGCAGGTACAGGCAGCTTCGCATCCAGATTCATAGCGTACCAGATAACCGGTCCTTATAATATTGAAAAGGCATATATGAGGGCTTATTCAGTGTTAACAAACAAGGCTCCCATGGGACCCTACCGTGGAGCAGGAAGGCCGGAAGCAGCATTTTTTATGGAGAGAATGATGGACCTTCTTGCTGACCGGCTCCAGATGGATATATCGGAGGTAAGGCTTGTCAATGCATCAACTGAGCCATTTACATCCCCTACAGGATTAACAATCACGGAACCCACTAGACCATTTCTTGAGAAAGCCCTTGAGGCAGTCAATTACCGGAAAGTATCCAGAGAGGAAAAAACAGGAATTGCTTTCTTTATCCTGATTCCCGCATCAAGGCCAGGTGAGAGTGCCAGAATTGACGTATCAGACGGAAAGGTCACGGCACAGCTTGGAGGAAATGTGCATGGACAGGGGCATGAACTATTTGTAAAGGATATGCTAGGTACCTCCTTCCAGATAGAACAGGATCTCATATCACTGTCAAATGGCGACACTGCACTGATGGAACGTGGTGTCGGGGCATGGGGAAGCAGGAGTGCCATAGCAGGTGGTTCTGCACTGATGGCTGTAGCAGAAAAAATCAAACAGCAGATAATTGACAGATACGGGAAATACAGCCCGGAGAAGCTTCTATCCGGGAATTACAGCGCATATGAATTCATGGATATCGACTACGATGTAAATTCTGTGAATTTCAACATGATTACTGCTGACAGGGATTCAAACAACATAGTGGTAATGAAAGACTGGTATTCATATTATGATCTGGGACACGTACTCAGCCCGGTAAATGTTGTGGCACAGATAACCGGTGGAGCTCTGGAGGGTGTGGGGCAAATGTTCTCAGAGTCATTGAGATATTCAGAAGATGGTCAGTTAATGACAACTAGCATTACCGACGCCGGGGTGCTATCAGCAGATTATGCCCCTGCGATGCATATCAAATGGGTTGAAAACGGTTCGCCAGCACCAGATAAGGCAAAGGGACTGGGAGAAGCCCCGACAATTGGCACTCCAGCTGCACTTGCAAGGGCAATCGAACTAGTAACAAGAAACAGGATAAAAAATACACCTATCAAGCTTGAAGACCTGACAAAATTATAAAAATTTATTGATTTATCCAACTGTTGCCTAATAAACGTTTCATGAAACAACTTTATTTCATGTAACTGTATAATAGTGCATGAGGATTGGAGATGGAAACACCGGATGCAGTTTAAATCAAATGGGCGCTTACGTGGAAGAGTTATGGATCCGTGGAAAATCCATAATCAGAAAGAGCAATGACGGCCATATGACACATGGAGGGGCAGCTGTACTGTTCCCTTTCGGCAACAGGATAAGGAATGCAGTGTACGAATATAACGGAATCGAATACAAACTACCTAAAAATGATGGGGAAAACAGTATACACGGTCTTGTCAGAGATATACTTTTTAATTATATTTCTGGAAACAATTACGTAGAATTTTATACCTATTTCAGAAACGTATCATATCCGGGCAATGCGGAGATCAGTGTCAGGTATGAGATTAACGGAACTGAATTGAAAACGGTATTTACCGTTAAATCCCTTTCAGGTACTATCCCCGTAGAAATCGGTTTTCATCCATATTTTACTGTAACGGGAAAATATTCCATAGATTACAGTGGAAATGCCATGAAGCTCCAGTATAAGGATGTTTATTTTCCGGATGGGCGATATATTCCGGTTAACCTGAGGAGGCTAGATTTAAGAACAGCAAAACTTGATAATGCATATATAATTGATTCTGATATTTCTCTAAGGGACGAAAATCATGGGATTTTAATCAGTCGGGAGAACATGCCATATACAGTAATTTACAATGGGGAATTTGCAGGAAACAATGCCATTGCGGTGGAGCCCATGACAGGTGCGCCGGATGTTTATCATAATGGTATGGGCCTGATTACACTGGAAGCTGGAGAAAAATTCCACTGTTCATATTCTGTCTCATTGCTCGAATAATTTTTGAAATTTTCATCTACTGCATATGTTTATTACTAATAATCACATTATTTTTTGATCAATATGAAGACAATAGATTTATCCGGCAAAGTTGCGATTGTAACCGGGGCCAGTGGCGGCATCGGAAAGGCAGTCGCAGTAACACTTGCTTCGGCAGGTGCTTCAGTAGCAGTTCACTATGGGCATAATAAGGCAGCAGCCGATGCAACTGTGAAAGAGATCGAGTCCTTGAAGGGCAAGGCCATTGCAGTATCAGCCGACATGACCAGTACTGAGGAGGTTGAAAAACTATTCTCCACGGTTGATTCTACTCTGGGGACGGTAGATATACTGGTAAACTCTGCAGGCATAGATGGACCCAGACAGATGCTAGGTAATGATTCCATTGATGATTGGCAGAAGGTAATTTCAGTAAACCTGTTCGGACCTTATTATTGTTCCAGGATGGCAGTACAGCGCATGGTAAAGAAACACAGCGGTGTGATAATAAATATTACATCGGACCACGTAAAGATACCATGGGCCGGATACACTGCATACTGCAGTGCCAAGGCAGGGCTTGACATGCTTACCAAGACACTAGCACAGGAAACAGCGGACAAGGGAATCAGGGTAATATCCATTGCTCCTGGTGCGATAAAAACCGCAATAAATAAATCAGTGTGGGAGGATCCAGCAATGCTGAAGGATCTGGATAATAAGATACCAATGGGAGTTCCTGGAGATTCGCAGGATGTTGCAAATGCAGTGTTATTTGCTGCAAGCAGTATGGCATCGTACATGACTGGAACAACAATAGTTGTAGATGGGGGAATGCTAATATATCCTGATTTCAGGCACGGGGGATAAATCCTAAAATCATTAATTGAAAATTATGAAATAATTATAAATAAATCTTAAAAAGAGTAGTTAATAAAATAGTTTATTTTTGGCCAGCCTTAGCGGAATCCTGGGCAGGCAATGCATCTTTTACCTTTAGCAGTGTGTTATTCTCAAACATTTCATTAACTTCTTCAACTGATCTTCCCTTTGTTTCAGGCATGATTATGTAGAATACTATAACGGCTATTGCTGATAGCACACCGAAAACTGCCATCGTGTACCCAAGACCGATATCAACATGCATTACAGGAAATAATTCAATTATTGCGAAGTTTGATGTCCAGTCTACTACTGCGATCAGAGATGCAAATAATCCCCTATATTGTGTCGGGAAATATTCTCCCTGCAGTAGCCATCCTGTTCCTCCTACGGCAAATGCAAAGAATACGATAAATCCCGCGAATCCGATCAGAAGTCCTATAGCTATATGATCAAGGTAAAGTGCAGTTCCGATGAAATCAAAGAATGCCATGCCACCGTATCCTAACAAGGCAAGATGCCTTCTTCCATAAGAATCTATTAATCTGAATCCTATAAGTGTTGCAAGCACATTAATAATGGCAAGTATTGATGATGCCTCTATTCCGAATACTGCATTGGATAGGTACGACCCGCCTGTGGAGCCAAATATATGGAGATCTGCTATGACAGTTGGACCGTAATAAAATGGTACGTTTATACCGGTTATCTGCTGGAACATCATAAATAATCCAACTATGACAAAGGCTCTTTTGATGCCGGGTGTGGCCTTCATCTTTGTTTCCAGTTTTGCCAGCACACCGTGTGTTACCTTAAGCTGGCTGTCCGATGCGGTTATATTGAACCTCTTTAATGATGCTTTCGCCTTGTCATATTTTTCATGCAATATAAGCCATCTGGGAGATTCGGGCATATAGAACCTGAAGACAAGTCCTATAAGAGATGGTATTGCTGCTACTCCGAGAAGAACTCTCCAGTCAACTGCGTAGGCAAGCTGGGGCGCTATGAAGAATACCAACATTCCTACCAGATATGCTCCAAGTATGCCCCATGTTATCATCCACTGCTGCATAAGTGATAGGTGACCTCTACGGTTTTTCGGTGCATATTCAACTATGTAAGCAGTGGCTATGGCAGAATCGGCTCCCACGGCAAGTCCGATAAAGGTTCTCGATACAAGAAGCATCACAAGATCAACGGAAAATGCAGATAGCAAGGCTCCTATAGTATATATTGCAGCATCTGTAATAAGAAGAAATTTCCTCCCGTATTTATCTGTTAGAGCTGCCGCTATCAGTGCCCCTACAGCTGCACCTAGAGATGCACCAGCGATTAAATAACCATATACAAAAGGAGCGGTTGTTGCCAGATTTTTTGCGAATGGTATAAATCCTAGGTCTGTTCCGATATTTGATGTATCATACCCGAACAGGAAACCGCCTATTGTGGCAAGAATAGTAACGGCCCAATAAAATTTTGTGGTCATCTTACCATTCATCTGTTTCAAAATTGGATCGCTGTCAATGTTATTTTGATTCTCCATAAAGATTCATTTTTTCCAGATATTTAGATATATTGTTTTATTTGATTATATTCCTTGAACTTCTAGTAGTATCAAATGGAAAATTTAATGAATATAAATCTTAATCATTATATAAAAATTTCCATTAGGAACTTTTATATAATAGGATTTGCATGAGAATCCAGAAAAAACAAATTTATCCATGCAAAGTTATATGTATTCCATTTAAGTTTACCCCATATGTATAGACAGCACATACCTCAACTTGAATCCGCCAAGACATATGGTATTTTGGGCATAATTTTACAGTTTATAGGTGTAGCCGGTGATATATTCCTCCATGGTTTTGGATTTATAATCAGCATAGTTGGATTAATTTTGCTGTTACTTGCTATAAAATCCATATCAAATTATTACAGTAATGAAACACCATTCCGGTATATTTTATACAGCATTATTTCGGCAATAGTGTTTGGAATAATCAGCGCAGTGGCCATAATACTTCTTCTGGTCCCTGTGGTATTCAGTATCAGTACTTCCTCAGGCCCGAGAAGTGCTTCCTCCACACTGTTAAGTAACATAGGTCTTATTTTTATAATTATACTGATTTTACTGCTTGGAGTTCTTCTTCCAATAATATTCGAATATCTCGCGTACAATGAAATAGCAAACTTAACAGGTATAGATGATTTTCATACAGCAGGGCTTTTGCTTCTCATAGGCATTATATTAACTGTAATTGTTATAGGCATATTCCTTATAATAGCTGGAATCATAATATTAATAATAGGATTTAGTAAGCTTCCTGATTATGCAAAGCCAGTTATAATAGACCAGCCATCTGGTTCTGAATTTGATACAGGTTTTAACCAGTTTTAAACAATTTTTATGATTTCCAGATTCTGTTTTTATTTTTATCCAGTTCATAAATATTATTATTAATAAAATATTAAGTTATTATGGCAGTCTGCCCAGTGTGCAATGAGAAATTTGATTCAGGCGATTACTATACTATGGCTATTCATTTTATAAATCTTTCAAAGGATGGTGATGCATATCACGTGCAGTGGGTTAACAGAAACATTTCAAAAAATGGTTTAAATGTAATGCAGTTCACCTCTGCTATAGAGAGTTTCTATAATATGGGCAATAGAGGGATAAAAGAATGGATAATACATAAATTTGTTGAGCAGTTCCTTGGGGAAAATCTCCATCCGTTCATATTGAAAATGCAGAGTTACAGCAAACCCTTGATGATGGGCTATGCAGTTGAACATTATTCCTTTCTGAAACAATGGGTCAAATCATGTTCAATCATAGTATCCAAAACGGATATTGATGAGGTGCAAAGATACGAAATTGAAAACATTTTATCCAGATATTTCGGCATAGGACGAAAGAAACCGTATATTGAGCTTTTACTTCAAATGGGAGAAGATTTGGGAATTGATAGAAAGAGAATATTCAACATGGAACCCATGGATTGCACAAAGTTTGCCATATCACGCTGGAGGGACATAGCCAATAGATTCAACTGGATAGCAATCATGGCTGCAATGCATTCACTGGAACTGATTGCCAACGGTAAATTGACTGAATACGGTGCAAAGTATTATTATTTCAATCCTGAAATGCTGAATTCACCTTCGATCCCTGACAGTGTTAAAAGATTTCTTGGTGACCATTTAAGAAGAGATGACTCACGTTCCTTCAGAGCACTGGACATAATGGCAAAATACTGTCATGATTATAACATGGAGGATATTCAGGACGCCTATCTTATGTCAGCATATGCATTTGACAGGTATCTTGAAGCAATACTTGAAAGGAGTAAAATGTTTGAAAGCCAATAATTAGAATGAATTCATATTATACAATGCTAGCAGGGATAAGTATTATAGAAAGACCTGCAATGAAAGATGTATTCTGTTTATATTTTATGGCAATAAAAGAATATCAAATGCACCTGAATCCTGGAAGACATTTCAGGATGCAATAGTCATTCAACAGATATCCAGTATGAGATTCCCGTGCCCATCAATATAATGGGAAAATTATGTTTCAGTATTATTTTAATATTTGTTGTACTCCTGCTATGGGAGAAATCAAATACATATATTTATATTCCATTTTTTATAATGAATATATGGTTGGTAATATTAGCTCATTTGAAGCAGAAGTCAAAACAAATTATGGTAAACTTGATATGGATTTTCCCCGGGGGAGCATTAAAATACTGGATAATTCAATAGTAGGAATACTGATAAAAAATGCAAGAAAGTCAAAAAGCGTTCAGTATAAATCAGGAGACAACGTGTATACAGCAACGTTCAGTACCTATACAAAACTGGATAAGGATGGAATGGTCGGAGTTTATTCAGATGTGCCTGAAGATGAAAATATCAGGGAAATAACATTTATTGTGACAGGGTTTCATGCCAAGTGGGATACAGAAGTTACATTTACAAAGGAATATATGCCTGTAACACCGGACAGGGAATTAAAGCATCTCATAAATTTCCAGAGGGCAATTCTCTTAACAGGGCTTATAAATTAAGAAATTTTTAATTTTATATATAATTATTAGAAATTCTATGTATTCAGAATAATTCAGGATTTTCCTTTTCTATTTTTTCCATGGATGAGGTAAATCCATTCATTATTTTACTCACAGTCAGGGATATGAATAGTGTTATTACTCCTATAGCAGCAAGTATGAATGGAAAGTAAAAAAATAATGATAGATAACCAAATACAAAGGCCATGAGTGGTGAGGAACTTACAGAGAACATGGTTGTAATGGAATTGAATTTGCCTGTAATGCTACTTGGTATTGAATTTATTACCAGTGTTTCTATATAAATATTGATGAAGGCAAGAATTAACCCTGCACCGAAGGAAAGAAAGCCGTCCATTATTGGAATTCTATTGAATGCCATTAGTATAATAATCCCTCCGGTGAGCATAACATATGTTGCGATAAGTTTTTTGCTCTTCTGATACTTTCTGAAGAATGGGTGCATGGAAAGCAAACCCCCCACTAGCATACCGGTAGGAAATCCTGCTATGAAAAATGTATAATAAATCGAGCTTGCATGCATTACGATATAGATTAAGCCGGATGAAAAAACATCCAGGGCAACAAACATACCGTTGAGTATTGTAGTAAGCAAAAGGAATGGTAATATACTTTTTACAATCTTGAATGTGCTTCTAAATCCGTTTTTAACAACACTGCGATGTGAAGCCATTATTGTATTGGGCACGAATATCATGGCAAGGGCGAGTACAGATATTCCTATGAGCAGAATGTAAACATCTCTATAAGCTGTAAATATGAGAACCCCACCGGTAACTATTCCCAACAACGTTGAAAGCCCGGAGGACAGCTGATCTGCTGATTGTGCATTTGCCATATGCTCTGCCGGAATAATTTCTTTCTCCAGTGCCCGGAAATCATCTGATATTACCCATGCAAACATTGATGACAGGAAATCCACAGCATATATGATTAAAAGACTATCACCACGTATCAGCAATGAGTAGGTTATAATCATGAATAAATTAAGAACTATATATATAATATGCCTGCTGTATTTATCTATTATTGCACCTTCCGGAATCGCTACTATAAGATATCCAAGCAGGGAAAAGCCCGGAATCAAACTGACAAGGAAAACAGAATGATAATTAGCTACAATCTCCCACATGAAATAGATATAATATGCGGTATTGCTGAATCTTGCTATATTTCTGGAAATCAGGTACCTGATGAAGGCACTTCTATTATGTTTATAAAGATCTGAAGGTATCATATAAATCAAACTTATACGTATATTTATATGTTATATATAAATTTATGTCCATGGATGAAAAATACAGGGATGTACTGAATGTTTTAAGGAATCAAACAAAAATGAAAATTGTCACTCTGCTTATAAATTACAAGAAGATGACGGTTACCGGTATGGCGAAATACATAAAAACCACCAGATCAAATCTGTATCAGATCATGACGGAACTGGTATCCGCTGGTATTGTCAATGAACCAGAGATAAGGCCTAAGAAAAATTATGTTGAGAAATATTACAGCCTAAATAAGGATTATTTTGCCTTTCAAGATGAAAAGATAGACAATGAAATAAAAGGTCTTCCTGATACAGAATTCAGGGAAACCTTGGCATCATTTCTTACTGCACAGTCATTGAATATAAGCCTTTTGGCATCCTCCGTGGAGAATATGGCTTTAGAGGAAATCAGAGAGATAAGAAACCAGCATGAGCCAAATATAATGTCATATGGTACTATATCCAGAGAAGGAGCATTATCCGTAACTACAGTTTTAAAAAAGGAACTCATGAACACCATTGGGGATAACGGAGATGAAAGTACTTTCCTCTTTTTGCTGTTTCCCTCTAGATTACTTACAGGGAAAGAATAGTGCAGGCATTGATAGTTTTTGGTGCCATCACAAACCGATAAATTGAATTATAAAGTATTTATTCAATGTCATGGATGATTGGGATAATGCGATATTATTCAATATATTGAAAAATCCAAGGGGTAGGCTTTCCGATTTTGCCCAGGGAACAAGTCTAAGTGACCAGGATGTCCACTATAGACTAAAGAGGATACGCGAAAATAAGATTCTTGAGAAATATATGCTCCATCTGAATCCAAAGATATTTGGGAATCAGGCCTTCTATATGGCATTTGCCACAGATGTTACATTTCCTGGAGAGGTGGATTCTATTATAAAATGCTTTGAAAAACTAACAGTATACGGCATATCCGGTAATGAAGAATCACTGAATAAAAAAATTGAGGAGTTGAAATCTTATCTCGGAAATCCAGTAATGGAATATTCCCCAAAACCAGATTCTGTTCCCATTCAACTTTCGAACCTTGATTCATTTATACTGAAGGTTTTATCCAGAGACCCGATGACTCCCACTAATATCATAGCAAAGGAATCTGAAAAAAAGGTAAAGCAAATAGAGTCAAGACTCGATTACATGGAGAAGCATAAGGTTATGGTTTCCGTTAACAGTGTTAACATCCACCTTTAGAAGTTATCATCTCTTTGATGCTTAAACTTCCTGGATATAACCCGATACCCTCTATCCCGTTCACAAACGCTTCAGGGATTGCTTTTTTCATTATATTGTAGGAAGCCTGTAAATCTGCATGTATCAATGTGCCATTTGAAGATTTAAATATCCCTCTCTTTATTCTTTTTCCAATATATGTTTCATGCTTGTCTATTTCCTCACTGTCAAGGAATGAACATTTGCTTGTATAACTCTCTTCCTGCTTGACTACATTTATTCCATATTCCTTGCCCTTGTAATAGATCTGGTTTATAAGCATGTTGAATGGTATTTGAACAAAGTTCTGGTTGTTCTTCTTGCCTATATCCACAGACTGCTTCCATCCAATGTTATGGCCTATTACAATTGTATCTATTTCATTGGTTCTTGCATACAATATAACTGCATTTGATAGTTTATGCATAATATCTTTTATTTTTCTATTCCTTACCATATATAATCTGTTTATTCTTTTAGTATTCTCTTTGTTTCCTTGTTTATCATTTACAGATTTTAATCTTGCTAACTCCTTATTGAAATACTGGTTTATGGATTTAAGAACACCACCCTTAACAGCAATACTTTTTTCAGATATGTTGTTTCCAATGGTTATGATATTCCTTACACCAACATCTATTCCCAGTATCCTTTTAGGATTTAAATCTGTTATATCTGTTATTTCTTTGGAATATACTATCTCTACATTATAGCCGACACCATTTGGTATTATTCTAACTTCTCTCAAATCCATATCATCTAACCTTGTTTCCACCTCCAAATCCATTATTTTGGGGAATTTAAGAATCCCATTCTCCATATGGCACTGCTGGTTTGTAAAAATCAACATAAATTCCCCATTCTTATGCTTATACTTAGGCGGTTTAGGAACTCCATTGAATAGTTCTGGATTCTTCTTATACGACCTCAAAGCCCCAAAGAATGAAGTCCATGATTCTTTAACCTTTTTAATAGTCCACTGTGCTGTCTGTGCTGGCAGTTTCTGGAAATTATTGTTTTCCTCTATATCTGATGGTTCTGCAAATTCCTTTGCAAGCTCTTTATATCCTGCCATCTTTTCCTTCCTGAAAAACTGGTTTCTTAGAATGTAATTTGTCTGGTTGAATAAGTTTTTAGATATATGGCACATACTGGATATTACACCATTATCATGGATAAAAATCTGTTCAGTTCTAATTACCTTCATAGCCTACCTCTATTGAATGATTTTTTCTTTTTGAATATATTTTCATTGAATAACAATGAAGCATGGCTCTAATATCCTCAAATATTTCCTCCGAATCCAATTTTTGATTGCCTACATCAGATATAACAACTATTCCAGTACCAAACCTTGCAAAGAGATTTTTGAATAAATCAAAACCAATCCTGCTCAATCTATCCCTGTATGCTATTATTACCTTTTCTACCTTATAGTTTATAATTTCATCAAGCATATCAAAGAATCCTTTTCTTTTCTCAAAGGATATACCAGATGCTATGTCTGAATATATTGCATTTATTGTATAACCATTCATAAAGCACCACTGTTTTAACTGCTCGATCTGATTGTTTAAATCGTTTTTCTGTTTTATTGTTGATACCCTTGCATATATTACTGTTTTTCTTTTTACATCCCTATTCAATAATTTATAAACATCCTCATCATTGTAGTCATAGAAGCCATTGGGCATAACTGTAAACCTTATTTTACCTGTTGAAGCATAAACATGAAGTGTCTTTCTTGAAATTCTTAATAGATTTAATACCTCATTTGCCTTCATAGTTAATAACATAATATATTAATTGTTGAAATAGTTATCTAAATTATCCACTATATATATAATATTATTCCTAAAATAAATCTATCAAGAGTGAACTTAGTTATAGTAGCATTTTTCAGCAATAATGTTGAGGAACTAATAGATGGGATAGATCAGGAACTTGTAATTCTAAGGGATTCAATATCCGGACTTGTCCTAATATTCCAGCAGAATCTTGCAAATGCCAAGACTGTGGTAAATAAAATAAAACATATTGATAATAATCTGGATGTTATGATTGTTTATGATTATAATTTTTATAAATAGTCATTTTGATAATGGGCATTTCGTCAGTTTTTTATTATATAATAGATAAAAATCCGGTATTTTTATCAAAATACTAATATTATGAATAAAACATTGGTGTATTAGCGATTAACTGGCAAATATGGTTTCCAGAACTATGTATTTTAAGCAATAAATAACTATCCACAATTTTTTACGGCAATAGACGGATTGGGTTTACACAAATTATATATACCATGCTTATAATTGACATATAATGCCTGAAATATATGTAAAAGATGAAATATATAAAAATATATCGGATAG
>JAKAAT010000096.1 GCA_021802205.1 Thermoplasmata archaeon | reverse complement strand
CGGCGATAGCCGTCACAAATCCTATAACCATTAAAAATGTTGCGCCGGAATAAAACATCATCAGCGGTTTGCTGTCAACCTTCTTCCATACAAATTCCGCATATATTATGGCCACATTTCTCAGTATTAGCAGGGCAACAAAAGTTCCTATTACTGGAATAAAGAGATATGAAGCTATGGGTGTAAGCCCTGAATATATTAGCTCAAGTTCTACTACAAAGAACACAATCATTGTTCCAGTAATTTCCCATATTGGAACTATATGCTTCAGCACCACCGTTTTATGTTTCTCGTAGTTGCTGAATATGGGGAATATAGCAATAAATTCTGAAAACAGGAATGTTACCATGGCCGCAATCACAATTTTTATGAATACTCCGTTTGCATCAAGATACGAAAATGACATTTATCTCGCCCCCGCATTTACACTGTTGACGTCCTTGCCAGAACTGTTGATATTCAGATCCTTTTCGGCTTTCCTTAGGTCTTCTTCAACATTTGACAGGTTTAATACCTTTGCATTGAAGTAGAATGTAAATGGTATTATTATGGCGTAGAACAGTATTATTACCACTCCAAGATACCAGACTATTGTTGACGTCGATGCAGCCTCTGCTATTGTCATCACTCCATAGTGCCCCGCTATTATGGGTTGCCCCGCCGAGTTGTAAGGCATCAATATTATGTACGGAACTCTTCCAACCTCTGCTGTATACCATCCATCTTCCATGGTGAACATTCCGAGGAATCCAATTCCGATGAAACTGTAAAGTATCCATTTCATGTTGAATATATCCTTCTTCATTACTTTCAGTACAAGGACAATGAACCAGAATAATCCCATTAATACTCCGAATCCTACCATCAGATCAAGTGTTATATGTATAACTGATGGAGCCCATGTGTATGTGGGATAGGATGAAAGCCCCGGTATATATCCCACATTGCCCTTGGTAAATGGATAAGCAAGCAATGATTGTATTCCAGCCAACGGTATGAAATCCACTGGCTTTCCATTTGAAAGGAATCCGAATAAGTGTTCAGGTGCACCGGACATAACAGGATGCATATTGAGTTCCATCATTGCATATTTGAGTGGCTCAAGGGTAAGAAGGGTTGATAGTTCGATAGAACCGCTTATTCCTACTAGAATTATATCCACAATTCCAACAGCGGAAAGCACTTTCATTGCAGACCTGTCTATTTTCTTCTCCTCCTCATTCTTTGATTTTAGATACTTGTATGCAAAATATGCTAAAAGTGCCATTGAACCTGCAAAGTACATTGCCATGAACATATGGAATAACTGCGGTCCTGTGGATGGTTCATAAAAAACCTTAAGAGGATTTACGCCGGTTATGGCACCTGTGCTCATATATTTAGCTATATTGAATGAACCTGTAGGTGTATTCATCCATGCATTCACATTGGTAATCAGCCATGCCGATGCACCTGTGCCCAGTAAAACTCCCCATGAAACAAGCCAGTGGTTCCATCTGTTTTTGAAGTTATCCCAGAAGTATACATAAATCATGAGTGTGATAGACTCAACCAGGAAAGCAAAAACCTCCGCATAGAAACTCATCATGGCAACAGCACCCACCAGTTTCATGAAAATAGGCCAGAACAGCATCAATTCTACTGCCATAAAAACTCCAGATGCAGTGCCTATGGCAAAATTAATCACCAGTGCTATACTCAACTTATGGGCAAGAGCCTCATAGTATTTATTCTTATTTTTCAGTGCTATGTATTCGGATATTGTTATTAAAAGCGCCATTGCCAGCGTTATTGCGACAATTAAAATATGCGCAGAAATAGTATATGCGAACATTGCACTATCCCAGACCGGATACGATATTCCCATCTTAATCAGACATTATATTTTAAAATAGTATTTATTATATTTACCTTATATGTAAGGTATTTTGCTTTAATATATGTACAAATTATTAAATAAAGATTGCATACCATACTGTGTCAAAATCAAACAAGGAAATAACCGCAATAATTACTATACAAAGAAGAGATTGTGAAATTACAAATTATATACTTCAGACATTTCCCGATGCTAGCATAGAACGCCTGAAAATCGATGGGAAAACAACCACTCATAGAATATCTTTCAAATCTGATAATGATGCAGATGAGGCACTTCCCGGATTAAGAGCCATAACTATTGATTCTATAAAATCTGGGAAAAAAACCATCTGGGCAAAGGGATCATGTTGCAGCGCCTGTTACATACTTGGAAATTCAGAGGCTGTAATACTGGGAAGCAGGGCTGTAAAGCCAGATACTCTTTCCTATCGTATTTCCCTTCCAAGTCTTTCTAAGTTGATAGACTTAAAACATGATCTTCAAAATGCTCAAATGGAATTTACTATTTCAGAACTCTCCTCCGGGGATAGCAATACTATAACTGACAGGGAAAAAGAGATTATATTCCAGCTCTATGAATACGGCTACTTTGATCCGGAAAGAAAACTATCACTTACACAGATCGCTGAAAAGCTGGATGTTTCACCTGCCGCTCTTTCAGAAATATTGAGAAAAACATTGAGAAAGATAGTTAAGGATTATGTGGAAAGTAATCTATGAGGAAATTTTTTATGTTTATATATAATTATATATCATGGTTAGTAGGGAGTATACATTTCATGGAAGCGTACAGGGAATAGGGTTCAGGGCACACGTTAAGAAAAAAGCTACTGAACTGGGAATAACAGGCTGGGTTAAAAACATGGATGATGGCTCAGTAAAGGCAGTTTTTTCCGGAACCCCTGAAATGACTTCAATAATGGAAGCATATTGTCGAAAAATTCCACTATCCATTATAACATCTGTGGAATCCAGGCCCGTGGAAGATGGATTTTCCACATTTGAAATATTAAAGTAATAGTCATCCTACAATTTTATATTTAAATCCGAGCTTATCCAGATTTCCTAGAAGTTCTTCTATTCTTTCCCTGTCAAGTATATTTATGGTAAACAGAAGATACTGATATCCTATTGGAGTATCTTTATCTAGATTATCTACCTCTGCGTGGTATATATTCGCACCTACAGAAGAAATTGCATTAACTATCTTCTCCATAGTTCCGGGGCGGTCTGGTATTTTGAATTCCAGTCTCAAAAGTTTATCTTCCATTTCCATGGCTCTATATATTATGTTAGATAATAACAGAAAATTAATATTTCCTCCTGACAGTACAATAACTACCTTTTTCCCCTTAACGTCTACCTTGTTCTCAAATAATGCCGCAAGACCGGCAGCACCGGACGGCTCGACCAGAACCTTTTCCCTCTCAAGTAATTTGAAAAGTGCATATGCAATATTTTCATCGGATACAGTTACAACGGAATCCACATATTTTTTTACAAGATCGAATGTTATATTTCCCGGGTATTTGACAGCAATTCCATCCGCTATGGTATCATTGCTCGTGTAGGGAACTATCTTATCCTCCTTAAGTGAGAGCTCCATGGAATTGGCTTTCTCGGATTCCACACCGATTACCCTGATATTTTTATCTACTGATTTCAATGCAAATGATATGCCTGATATAAGCCCACCTCCACCTATGGGAACTATAACAACATCGGGTTTAACATCTTCCAGAATTTCCAAGCCTATTGTCCCCTGCCCGGTTATAACATCCTCATCATTATAAGCCTCTATAAATTCTCTTTTTTCCTCAACGGAAATCTTTGTTGCGTATTCATGTGCCTCATCATAGCTGTTCCCTTTCAGTATG
>JAKAAT010000033.1 GCA_021802205.1 Thermoplasmata archaeon | reverse complement strand
CTATTTCTATCATTAAATATATATTTACTCTTTATATTAAGCATTTACTATATATATTTAAGGAAAATATATATAAAAAGGATAGTATCCTTATAACATTATTATTGAATGTATAATTCATAAGTATAGCATAAATAATTTATACCTATGAAACATGTATTATGCAATGTGCGATGCTTTAATTTATATTATAATCAATGAAATCAGATACAAATTAAGAATAGTACCGGGTGGTACTAATGAACATTGATTATATTGTTGCATCTACAGTTATACTTGTAAGTCTCTTCATAGGGGCACTGGAATTCCATATTTTTGATTTCAAAGGGACTGTTGCTGCACTCATTGTGGGAATTATTATAGTTGTGCTTGGCTCACTGTACTGGCTTATACTCATGCTTATATTTGCCGTGACAGCTCAGTTGGCCACAAAATATAGAATAAAAGATAAAACTAGACAAAAATTACAGGAGGGAAAGAACGGGGAAAGGCATGCTTCTAATGTTATTTATGCGGCATTGATAGGAATGTTCATTGCAACAATTAATGCAACTAGAATAGGAGGATTTCCATATTTCCTTATATTTGCAGTTTCTTTTGCATCGGTAAATGCAGATACATTTGCATCAGAAATTGGTGTGTTTGATAAGAATGTATATATGATTACCAATTTAAAAAAGATAACACCGGGAGTTAACGGTGGTGTGTCTATACTTGGAGAAGCCATGGCATTGCTTGGGGCGCTCATAATAGCGATTTCCTATATTATTCTTGATTTTCACGGTTTTAAATTGATTCCGTTGATAGTAATTACTTTACTGGGATTCCTCGGCTGTCAGGTAGATAGTGTCTTAGGATCTTTATTTGAAAACCGTGGCAAAATGTCCAAGGGCCAGGTGAATGCATTTTCTACGCTGATTGCGGTCGCGGTTGCGTTCATTATATATATTTGAATCTATAATTACTTTATTTAAAAATATTAATGAATGAATTAGTGCCATGCCCATAAAGCTTGACTATATTATAAATTGTGACCGAAATGTCCGTGTTCCTGAGGAGTGACAAAAATGAGTTTGAAACGGTAAATATTGGAGCAAAATTTTCATATAATTCTGTTTAAATGCTCGTGCAACGTTTAATTTTACGTTCCCATGAAGAGTAGTTGAAAACCTGATAAAAGATTCACATGGAATGAAGCTTATATTAATAAAACGGACCAAAGCATAAAGATAACTGATTACAATGTCTCTGCAGCGTAGCATGGAATCAATACTGAGAAATTTCCAGCAGACATAGAACTGTCAATAGGTGGTGTGCGAACAGCAAAGAAAATAGATAAAGGTTTTATGGTTATATTTGAATGTATAAAATTTATTTTGAGCTGCCCCTTATTTTTTCCTCTGCTACTAGATTCACAGTCAGTCCAGCATTTTTCACCTTTTCCGGCTTTGTTTTCCTCAGGTAAAGTGAATAGCCTATAGCAAAAAGTGAATACAACGCTATAATAATGATTCCATCAGTTATAGGATAAACCGGTGGCACTACTGATTCATACAAGACAAATACGAAAATAACCGTCGCAATACTTGGAAATAGATAGTGTTCTATTGGATGGATAATTCTTCTAATCCCAGTATGTTTCTCCTTCAATCTGTAGAACATTGTCATGACACTGGTATTAAGCAATATGTGTGTGATTATAAGCCCGCCAAGTGCCAGCGTTGTAAGTAAATCAAATGAATCTGTAAGTGCTGTCACAACAACTGTAGAATCTGCATTTCCTCTTACAATATCAATCAGAGGAATTCCAGCTCCATAGGTGACAAGAAAAGTAACACCCACAGCCAGTATGGATGCCATGGTGGCTACGAATATTAAGGCATTGGAAGGCGTCTGATATTTTTTATGGATCTTTGAAAAGAATTTTGGTAGTATATAATCACGGCCCATAGCATAATAAACTCTTCCTCCATTGGATTGCATGGCTACAGAGTCTGAAAATGCAGAGTTGAAAGCTACCAGAGAGAACATTATACCCCCAACTGCACCGGTATATATGGTGGCAGTGATAACCCCTGGAATTGCACTGCTTGTAAAGGATTGCATAAGTGGTATCCCCCATCCTACTATCTGTGCATATGATACTTCAGTCAAGGTTATTCCGGTAATCAGAAGACCAAAAACAAGAGATCTGGTAATAGCCTTAGGATGCGTTGCCTCTTCACCTAATGGCGCTGACCCACCATAGCCAATAAAACTTGTAAGCCCGAATACCATTCCCAGGCCGACACCAGCAATTGGCCCGCCCTCAGCTGAAAACCATGATCTATACTGTGGAAAACTATAAGGATTGAATACATTTACAGTATTGTCCGGTGCTTTTATTATAATTATTGTGGATAAAACAATTAAAAATATAATTTCAAAAAATGCTGCTACTCTAATATATTTCATCTGCGGCCTAATTCCAATTATTGCAACCGCAATCGGAACTACGATAAATACGAGAATGAATGGAATCCATATCCATGCCGGCATTCCAACATGTATAAAGTACTGCACAACCCCGGGAAGAACAACACCCGCAACGAAGACGGGGATTGCAGCTGTGCTTACTATCTGATAAAATGGGTACATTAATCCTGAAAAGATCGCCGGAGTAGGACCGAAAGCTGTGGCAACATATCCGTAATAACCTCCAGCACTAGCATGCCTCTTCGACAGATGGTAAAGAGTATTGACTTCAAGAAACATTGTTAATGTTGCTATTATAAATGATAGTGGAGTTAAAAAGAATGCAAATGCTGCAGATGCAACAACAAATGCCACTGAATCGCAGGCAGGTGCCATGGCAGAAATTTCCTCTGCAATTGCTCCGAATGTACCCACCTGACCTCTCTTTAAAGTTTCAGGAATATCTTTAGATTTATTATTATCCATAGGCAATTAGTATTGTACTAAGGTATATAAATGTTTTTGGCGGATTAATATATGGAATTATTCATTAACAGGAATCCGATTATAAATATTAGATTCATGAAATAACAATAATTAAATAATATCTTTATCTCCTTAATTGTGTTCGATAATTGGAATTCCTTATGCGCTGTGGCACTTGCATATGGGAAAATTGATGTGCCAAAATCTGTGGGAAATCCCATGGAATCAGGAATTTTCTTCCGATCTGTCGGTAAGATAAGAGGGCAGATCAGTGACTATCGGGCAAGTGTTCAGGATGCAACCTTCGGCATACATGTGGTGGAATTTCTGGACAGATATGAGATACATATCGATAGATTTGATCCTTACAAAAAACTACTGGAGCATCTGATTGTGGATAGCCCGGATACGCTCATGAAAATTCCAATTTTATTAAAATTTATTAAAAAATAAGGGGGTTGTTAATCGCCTGTTCCTTTTCTGATTATTTCCATGGCCCTCTGGATCTCCTCAACGGATGCCTCATTTTCCAGAGTACTGATATCCCCGGTTACCTGATTCAAGTACACTGCCTTGATTACACGCCTCATAATTTTTCCCGACCTTGTTTTCGGCAGGGATTCAACTATGTGTATTTCCTCAGGAACCATGATTGGCCCAAGTTCAGTCCTCATACGTTTTTTCAATGAATCTATTAATTCACTGCTCTTTTCATAACCTTCCTTGAGGGTTACAAAAGCTATGATGGTATCGCCCTTTATGGTATCGGGCTTGCCAAACACTGCTGCCTCAGCTATTTCCCTCATAGATACCAGGCCATCCTCGATTTCTATTGTACCTATTCTGTGGCCAGAGACCTTCAATACCTCATCGCTTCTGCCCAGGAGCCAGTAATAATCGTCCTCGTCCTTTATAGCATAATCACCCATTAGGTATTTTCCGGGGAATTTGGAGAAATAAACTTCTTGGTATCTTTTGTCGTCGTTGTTTACCGTGAGCATTAGCCCGGGCCATGGCCTGTCTATTACAATATACCCCTTTTCTCCACTCTTTGCAGGTTTCCCATCCTCTCTCAGTATCTCCGGGAAAATGCCCGGCATGGGGAATGTGGCTGACCCTGGCTTTAAATCCGGCATTCCCAGTTTCATGGATGGTGCTATTGTGAATCCTCCTGTCTCGGTTTGCCAGTATGTGTCTATGATCGGGCATCTGCTCTTTCCTATTTCCTCGTAGAACCAGTGCCATGCAGCAGGGTTTATGGGCTCTCCCACGGTGCCGAGCACCTTTAGTGATGAAAGGTCATGCATCAATGGATATTTATCACCATATTTCATTAAAAGCCTGATTGCCGTGGGGGATGTATATAGCATATTCACACCGTAACGTTCAACAATATCCCACATCCTATCTGGCTTCGGGAAATCTATTGCCCCCTCATACATTATGGATGTTACACCTAAAAGCAGCGGTGCAAATACTATATAGCTATGTCCGGTTATCCAGCCTATATCTGCTGCACACCACCATCTATCCTCCTCCCCGGGATTGAATGCCCACTTCATGGTATTTGCTATCCATACAGGGTATCCACCATTGCCATGTACTATTCCCTTGGGTCTTCCTGTAGTTCCGGATGTGTATAATATGAAGAGCGGGTCATTTGAATCAAGTTCAGCCGGCTTGACGTATGAATCCTCTATTATATCATCATAATAGTAGTCACGCCCGGATTCCATTTTAATACTCTCCTTTGTATTTTTTACAACTATAACATTATCGACGCCCCTGCTGAGGTCTATTGCCGCATCAACTATTTTCTTCAGGTGTACCATTTTTCCTTTCCTGAAGCCGCCGTCCGCAGTAATGATGGTTCTAGATCCTGAATCATCTATCCTCTGTGCCAGTGCTTCCTCACCGAATCCGGAGAATACAACGTTGAATACCGCCCCGATTCTGGTACATGCGAGCATAGCTATAGGTGCTTCCAGAATCATTGGAAGATATATGGTTACTCCCTCACCCTTCTTTACACCAAGATTGAGAAGTGCCTTCGCCAGAGCATTTACCCGTCTGTAAAGCCCGAAATATGTGATCACTTTCTCTTCTCCGGTTTCCGGTATCCAGATAAAGGCAACCTTGTTCCTCTTCTCATTGTTGATATACCTATCCAGGCAGTTATATGACATATTTGTTTTGCCATTCACAAACCATTTGTAAAAAGGTTTTCCGGATTCGTCCAGAACCTGACCGAATGGTGCAAACCAGTCTATTAATTTTGCTTTTTCTTTCCAGAAACTTTCAGACTCTTTGAATGATTTTTCATATTCCTCAAAATATTTTGTCATATGTATTCTGTATTTCTCATCTACAGGAAGCGTGTCTTTCATAATAATTGAGAACAAGATATTATTTAAATTTTTATTCGCTGGAATTAATTGAAAATCACAATGATTGAAAATTCCACAGTATATAAGAAATTAAAAATTGATTTTTATAGCACAAGATACATATAACCTTCCTGTTTTCTTTTTATAATTTCTTTCAAACTTGCAGGTACATAAACTACGCCAGGCGCAAGTTCATCTTTTTCTATGTTTCTGCCAATCATTGAAGTACCGCAGGCAACAACCTGCACCTTTTTATTTTCAAGCATGGGTTTAATTCTGTTTCTTTCCACAACTGCAGCTATTCCACCATTAAGATACACAACTTCTACGAGCTCAGTTTCCTCCATTTCTGAAAGATGCTCTGCCGCAGTAATTGACATCGCTATTTTTTCCTCTGAGTCTACTGTAAGTATTATTTTCATAATATATATAGACTGATTCTTTATTTAAATGTTGTTAAATCGAAATGTTCGGTTCATTTTCTAATGATTAAATCACTGAATAATAGTATTTCATATTTGAAGCTCGTTAAACTATGAAATGGATAATGTAGATGCAAAAATTTCATTGCTTTTATGACGGATATTATTTTTAATTACAATAAAAATTTATGGTACTTCCATGGAAAACAATAACATAAAATTATTTTAGTTTTTTAACAAGCTCGGGCACTACAGTAAACAGATCCCCGACAATACCATAATCGCACTCTTCAAATATGGGTGCGCTCTTATCCTT
This sequence comes from Thermoplasmata archaeon, assembly GCA_021802205.1. GTDB lineage: Archaea > Thermoplasmatota > Thermoplasmata > Thermoplasmatales > Thermoplasmataceae > Ferroplasma. Next base: position 11,209 of record JAKAAT010000033.1, on the reverse strand, counting down.
GTTTATTGCTATTATTGTTTTAGACCCACGTATTCCTGCTATATGCTGTATTTGCCCTGATATTCCCAATGCTATGTAAAAATCTGGCCTTACTTTTTTGCCGGAAAGCCCCACCTGTTTATCCTCACTGAGCCATTTATAGTCCAGGCAAACCGGTCTTGAACCTGCTATTTCAGCGTGGAGTTCATCAACCAATGGCTGTATCTTTTTGATATTTTCCTCGCTACCAAGGCCTCTTCCTATGGAAACAATAACTTTGGCATTTCTTATATCTGTTCCAGCTGTGTTCTTGCCTTTCACATTGATTATTTTATAATTGCTTTTATCGAGGTTTATATTTTCAATCTCTGATCTCTTGTCTGTTTTTTCAGCCTCGCATATGCTAGCCGATACAGTAAACATTTGAAAATCGCTTTCCTCCTCTACAACTGTTTTACCACCGTGGAAGAATCTCTTTGTTACTGTTTTACCACCATGCTCAAATGAGAATATTTCCGGCATGCATTTCATTTTCAGTTTGTATGATAGTATGCCTGCCAGCTCCCTGCCGGTATTTGTGGAAGAAATGAATACAAAATCATATTTGTTTTTTGTTATGTGATCTGCAAGGAATTTGCTGAGGTTATCAACAAATCCGTCCTTGTAGAAATATACTTTCTGAGCCCCGTATTCAGGCAATTCCTTATCTTCAGTCGATATAACATCTATATCCATCTTTCCACGGAGATATGTTATGATTTCTCTGGCGTTTTTAGGTTCGTCTGAAAATACCAATGCTTTCATTTGACCACCTTTAAGATTTTTGCAACCTCATCTATTCCCTTTCCATCCTCATATATAATCTTCTTTCTCTGACTTTCCGGTGCCTTATCCGATAGTATTCTGGAATCATCCCTGTAATCGGGTTTTCCCTCAACTATGTTAATAGGTTTCTTTCCTGCTGCCATTATCTGCATTACCTTGGGAAGCCTTGCCTCATTTATTTCCTGAGCTACAGAAACTATTGCCGGTAGTTTAGTTTCTACGGTGATATCTTCATTTTCTGATTCCACTGTAACGTTTGCTATTTTATCCTTTATTTCGATGTTAATGGCATTGGTTACAACATCCAATCCCAATTCAGATGACAGTATACCAGCCAGGAGTCCTGAGTAGGAATCTGAGGACTGGTCACCCAGTATAATAATATCGAATTTAGATTTTTTCAGCTCTTCTGCCAGAACAGAAGCAGTAACAGTGGGATCGGATTTCTGATATCCTTTTATGACTGTACCATCATCAACACCCATGGCATATGCCTCTTTCATGGTAGATGTTGACCGTTCCGTTCCGAATATAAAAGCTGTCACCTTACCTGTGTATTTTTCCTTTAACTGCACAGCGGCTTCAACTGCGTTTTTACTCAAAATATCCATTTTTAACGGTAGATCATCCAGTATCGGCTCATTGTTGTCATTTAACTTTATCTGATCCATATCTACTGTCTGTTTAACTAGGACTGCTATATCCATAGCAGTTTATATTAAAACCATATTTAATATTTTCAATAAAGGAAATAACACTCCTACAATATGAAAAATTCTTTTCTGGTAATTAGTAAGGGACTTATTTTTCTAATGTTTCTATGAATTCCCCTGACCTTCTTTCGATTATTTTAGTTATTTCATCTATATCCTCTTCCGTCAGCATAAAATTTTTGTTTATTGTTTTGTTTTTGTCAATTACTCCCATGGTAAAACTTCCGAAGATATAACCCTTTAAAAAGGCAACAAATTCATTCTCATCTTTGAAATTCCATAGTTTGTATGCTTCCTTGCTAGTATCCTTCAATTCATCAATAAAATTTTCAAGGTCTCCCCTTTCCTGGGATTTAAGCGTCATATATATTATAATATAATATAGAATAAATATTTTATGTGTTTTCAATAGAAAATTAAAGGTCACATTTTCCAGTCGGACATGCAGGGTCAAACGTGGCACCTAATTTTAGGAGTTTATCGGGCATTTTCATGGTAAGGTCAATTTTTTTTTCCTCATCACTCTTCTTCTGACCTGTACCTGCATAGAGTACCTGCTGGCTCTTGCTTCTGTCCCTGTATACTGTTATTCCCTTACAGTGAAGCTCCTTTGCAAGGCGGTATGATTTTGCTATATCATCTGGTGTTGCCTCGAATGGCAGGTTTATGGTTTTTGAAACGCCTGAATCACAGTATTTCTGGAATGTTGCCTGCATGAGTACGTGCCAGTCCGGATCGATTTCCTGGGCTGTTACGAAGAGTTTTTTTATGTCGTCAGGCAGATCAAGATTTCCCAGCTTTCCGGTTTCTGCTATCTTTTCCATGATCACCTGCGAGAACAGGTTTCTGGATTTCAGTGCATCTTCCAGCAGGGGGTTTACCTCAAGGAGTTCCTGTCCATTCAGCACATGCCTCACAAATGCCAGTGCAAACAGTGGCTCTATTGAGGAAGAGCATCCAGCAATTATGGATATGGTTCCCGTCGGGGCTATTGTTGTTGTTGTGGAATTCCTCATCTTTATTCCTTTTTCTTCATATTCTGATCCATACCAGCCCGGGAACACTCCTCTTTCCCCTGCAAGTTTCTGGGATTCAAGGTGTGATTCATCATTAAGTGTTTTCATCACCTTTTCTCCGAATTCCAGGGCCTCGTTACTGTTATACGGTATGCCCAGCATTATGAGTGCATCTGCGAATCCCATTATACCGAGCCCTATTTTTCTTGTTCTTCTTGTCATGTTCTTTATGGACTCAACCGGGAATTTATTTGCATCAACAACGTTTTCCAGGAATCTGGTTGCAACATCTATTGTATCCCTGTATCTGTCATAGTTGAATTTCCCATTCTCGACAAACTTTGCCAGATTTATTGAACCAAGATTACATGATTCGTAAGGCAAAAGCGGCTGCTCTCCACACGGGTTAGTTGATGCGATATATCCTATATTCTTTACTGGATTCTTCTTATTGATTTCGTCAAGAAATATCATTCCTGGATCACCAGTTGTCCATGCATGATTGACGATAGAGTTCCACAGGGTTGATGCCTTTATTCTGTTCATTACCTTTCCATCCCTCGGATTTATCAGGTCAATGTTATCATCATTATCCAGTTTCTCGAAAAATTCATCATCTACACCAACTGATATGTTGAAGTTGCTCAGTATCTTGTTCTCGGAATCCTTGCTAGTTATAAAATCCATTATATTAGGATGGTTATAGTTGAGAATTCCCATATTGGCTCCCCTTCTCTTTCCACCCTGCTTTATTACATCGGTTGTAACATCGAATATTCTCATGAATGATACTGGTCCTGATGCAACGCCCTTGGTAGATGCTACTATATCATCGCTTGCACGGAGCCTGGTAAACGAGAACCCAGTTCCTCCACCGGACTTGTGTATTTCCGCAGTTGCCTTGAGTGTGTCAAATATAGAATCTATGCTGTCATCCACGGGAAGTACAAAGCATGCACTGAGCTGCCCCAGTGGACCGCCAGCATTCATCAGGGTAGGCGAATTAGGCACATATTCAAGATTTGTCATCATGGTTTCAAATCTATCAATCCAGTAGTTTACCATTGTTTTTTTGGTCTGAATAAAATCCAGGAATTCCTCATATGTGCCATCCAGGCTCTTCTCCTGCTTGAGTTCGCTGAACGCCCTTCTGAGCTCCTCATCCTGGGTTTTTGTTATGCCGGTATAAACTGTTCCCTTTTCCGGAACCTTCCCAGTTTTTCTATATGTTATATAATCATAAAGTCCCTGTATAATGCCCAGATGCACTGCTACTCTATGGAACATCTGTTTAGGGGTTTCTATTATTTTTCCCTCTGAATCCTTGAAGAGGTATCTTGCTTCAAGCACCTTGACTGCATTTACACTCAGTTTCAAATCATCCTTTACACCGAGAAATTCTTTCTCCTGCCTGACAGTATTTCTCTTTTCCCTGTAAAGTATGTATGCTTTTGCAACAGATATGTATGAAACTCCGTTGATTTTATGTGTCATGAGCACATTTTCGACAGTATCCTGTATAACCTCAACGGTGGGTTCCTTGCCCGTTTTTTCAAGGTCTTTTGTAACGTAATCGGCCAGCTTGTTAGCCTCTCCCATGGAGCCAGTTTTCACAGAAAGCATTGCCTTGAATATTGCCATTGCTATCTTTTTCTTATCGAACGGAACGCTGGAGCCGTCTCTTTTTATAACCTTATCTAAAACATTTATCATTTCGCATCACGAGTGTATACTAAAAATACATAAAAGAATTTAATACTTTTTCATACCTGATATTTTACCGTGATAAAAGAATACTTAATCGGGTTAGAATAAATATATTTGATCTAAATAGGTAAAAATTTAAAATATATAATTGATAAAAAAATATATAATTTTCAGTGATATAGTCAGGAAAATAAGAAAGTTTTTGAAATGATAGATAATACTGTAAAATGGACTTAGATGAATACATATCAAAATTGAAGAGCGAGTCAGCAACACCAGGTAGTGGTTCTGCGTCTGCTATTTCTTCAATGTTTTCGGCTTCCCTGAACTCAATGGCCTCTCTTCTTTCTATGGGTAAAAAGAAACTGGAAGCATACAATCAGAATTTTGAAGATATTTCAGGAAATGCTGTTGAAATAATAAAAAAGCTCAGGAAACTTAGCGGTGATGACGAGAGTTCATTTCAGGAAATAATGGACACACTTCATATGGATAGAGAAAATCCTGAAAGGAAAGATATGCTTAATAAGGCTATAAAGAAAAGTGCGTATATATCATGGAGAATAGCCGGAATATCCATGGATAATCTAAATAATTCCCTATTCCTATGCAGGTATGGGAATAAGAATCTTATCACTGACAGTATTGCTGCAGGGTACATGTCATATACAGCAATACATACATCTATCAATAATATCAGAGTAAATTTGAAAATACTGAAAGATATTGAGTATACGTACGGAGAATTGATAAAAATTAAACTCTTTATGGAAGCTGTGGAAGAAACTATGACAGCGATTAAAGAAATGGAAGATGCATTATAAGAAGAACACAAATCTTTACTATTAATATTCTATATATGATTTATGTTAAAAGATATTAAAAATATCCTTGAAGACCTCGGAATTAGCGATTATGAATTATATGGTAAATACGCTGCCAAGCTCGGAATTTCAAATACTGTTCCAGGGAGGAATCGGGGAAAAATTATATTGATGACCGCAATGACTCCGACACCTGCAGGGGAAGGTAAAACCACCACTGCTATAGGTCTTGCACAGGCAATGAAACAAATTGGAAAAAATGTGGGCATAGCAATAAGAGAGCCTTCGCTTGGACCGTGCTTCGGCGTAAAGGGTGGTGCAACTGGCGGAGGAAAATCCACTGTGGAGCCTTCGGATAAAATAAATCTAATTTTTACAGGAGACTTCCCCGCAATATCTGCTGCACATAATCTGCTCTCTGCCATGATTAATAACCATATATATTATGGAAATGAATCTGGAATCGATCCAAAGAAAATTGCATTTCCAAGGACAGTTGATATGGATGACCGTTCACTCAGATCCATTATTGTCGGAAACGGCTCTAGGGCCAATGGTATTCTGGCAAATGATTCCTTTGTGATCACTGCAGCCTCAGAAATAATGGCAATATTGGCATTATCCAAGGATTATGAAGATTTGAAGGAAAGACTCGGGAATATAATTATCGGGTACACCATAAAAAATAAACCTGTTTTTGCAAAGGATATAAAAGCAAATGGAGCCATGGCGGCACTGCTTGCCGATGCACTAAAACCCAATATGGTGCAGAGCGTGGAAAACGTTCCAGCAATTATACATACCGGGCCTTTCGGCAACATAGCACATGGAACATCCAGCATACTGGGAGATTATGCTGCAATGAATTTATTCGATTACACAGTAACAGAGGCTGGCTTCGGATCCGATCTGGGCTTCGAGAAGTTCATGGACATATTTACCAGAGAGGCAAACATAGGTGTGGATGCTGTTGTAATAGTTGCCACCATAAGGGCTATGAAACACCACGGAGGGGCAAGTAATATAGATAAAGAAGATATCCCCGCACTGGAAAGTGGATCTGAAAACCTGTTGAGGCATATTGAAAATGTAAGGAACTTCGGAATAGAACCTGTTATAGCCCTTAACATGCATTCACTGGATACAGATAGGGAAATCAAGACAATTTCTGAAATACTTGAAAAGAAACATATAAAATATGCCATTTCCCGGGTGTATTCTGATGGTGGTACAGGGGGAAAAGAACTGGCGAATGCCGTGCTTGATTCCATAAACTACAATAAAATCAAGTATGTATACTCGCTGGATGATTCCATCAAAACAAAGATAGAGAAAATAGCCACAAAGGTATACGGTGCGGATGGGGTGGATTTTTCTAAAGACGCACTGATGGATATAAAACATGCTGAAGATAACGGCTTCGGCGGATTTTATATATGCATGGCAAAAACCCAATCATCGATTTCGGATAATCCAGGTCTACTCAACTCTCCGAAAAATTTCAGGGTAAAAGTTAATTCAATTATGGTAAATGGTGGTTCACATTTCATCATTCCAATACTGGGGAACATCATGACAATGCCAGGATTACCGAAGCACCCTGCAGCAGAGCATATAGATATAGACAGCGCTGGAAACGTAACCGGGCTTTCATGAAGTTTCAAAGATTGTTTAATGAGATTTATTTACATATGCATGATTGTGATCTGTTAACTATATCATTCCAGGGTTTTGAGGCTTGTAGCGAACATAACAATTAGCGAAACTACAATAATACGGGATGATATGACCTATTATAATACTGAAATTCATGATAAAGTTTCACTGGGAATGTTCGCCATTAAAATTATAATGCTCATTAATCTGATTTTCTTTTTGGTCCAATTGATCCAACAGAATGACCGCAATAGTTTCCCATTGAAAACTATTATGAATAAATCATGTGTTCATATGAGGTTAAATAAAATTTATATGCGTGCCTGAATTTTTCTTAAAAGTAGCATACAGGAATAAATTATATACAGGAAAATATCAAAAATTATTAATTACACAGATTAGGCAGGAACAAAGTAAACATCATTAACCGTGAAGGTCTGGAATTTTTTAAACTGTGCTACTATGTCCATGCCGATTTCAGGTTTTTCTCCACTGTTTATAAAAAGCCGGGACATGAAAAGAGAATCCACACCGGGGAATTCCACCAGTACTAGTGTGTACGGAACATCTCCCCTGAAAGTTTCCCCGGAATAATAGCATGTTGTGAATGAATGAACTTTACCATGCAGTGGAAGTTCAATGTCATCGGTTTCTGATCCGCAGTACATACAGTATTTCCTGTATGTACCGTATTTGAAGCCACAGGATTTACATTTTGAACCGAGGAGTCTACCCCTACCAAGTGCCATGAAGAATGGAGAGTCTTCTGCATAGCTGTGCCTATATTCAATGTTATAATTCCACTCAACCACAACAGGATCTATCTTAAGCAATCTTCCGTATCCCATTTTAAACCGCCTCCATGATAGTTACTGCCTCATAAGCTCCTGTTCCCGCATGGCTATGTATTAGCCCCCTCTGTGGATTTTTTACCTGAAGTCTGTTACTGCCGAGATGTTTATGTACCGTTTCCTGGAGTTGCCAGAATGCATAGACAGCCTGCATTATTCCAGTGGCCCCGATTGCATGGCCAGAAGCTTGCAACCCCCCCTCCATGTTGACGGGTATATCACCATCCAGCATTGACCTACCATCCTCTACGAATTTTCCACCCTGACCATACGGGCAGAATCCCATATCCTCGTATGCCTGTATCTCCGCAGATGTATATGCATCATACAGTTCGGCAAAGTCTATTTCCTTTTCAGGGCTTGTTATGCCGGCTTTCCTGTATGCCATTCTTGCTGCAAGCCTGCCTGCACGGAATGAGTGGACTCCCGGATATTTCAGATCTCTGTACATACTATCATTCTCATTGGGTAAAAGAGGCACCTTTCCGAAAGGTCTGTCTGCCAGACGCATTGTGTCGCTGGATGAACCTATGGATTTTATCAGCACCGGCTTTCCTGAAACTGATTTAGCAACCTCTTCGGAGGCGAGTATCGCACATGCAGCACCATCGGACATTAGGCATATATCCAGCATTTTTATGGGACTTGAAACCACAGGGGATTTCAACACATCCTCAACTGTAATATCCATGGGAGCCTGTGCATATGGGTTATGCATTGCATTTCCATGATTTTTGACGGAAACCATTGCCATCTGCTTTTCGGTTGTCCCGAACTCATACATGTGCCTCGTTGCCATCAGAGCGTAATATGCAGTATAAAAACCCCCAAGTGGGTAATCGAAGCTGGCATCGCTTCCCAGTGCTATTATGTCGTTTCCACGCCATGTGCCCACATGCGACATATTTTCAAATCCATATGCCAGGCAGGTATCCATGGTACCTGATGCTATCTCCTCGTATGCTGTTTGAAAAGCAAGACCCCCGGTAGCACCACCACCCTCTATTCTCTTCGATGGCTTTCCTGCTAATCCGATGAAATCGTTTGACATTGCTCCTGCTATGAGCTGCCCCTGGAGATGGTCTGAAAAATATGCAGACACAGAACCATCTATATCCTCTGTTTTCATGCCCGAATCTTTCAGAGCATAATCGAGGGAATGCTTTACATTTAATCGAAAATCGTCATTGAAGTTTATTTTTTTAAACGGAGTCACGCCTCCTGCAATCATGTAAACCTTTCTCTGGTTATCTGCCACTGTTATCACCCCGGTATTTCTTGACCAGTGCCTCGCTAATTACCTTTTTCCTGATTTCATTGGTACCGGCACCAATTGTTAAAAGTATGGAATCCCTGAATATTCTCTCTATTTCGAAATCCTTTATGTAACCATAACCACCAAAAATCTGCAGTGCCTCCCTTGCTATATACTCAGAGGCTTCCGATGCATACAGAATCGCAGAGGCTGCATCAAGAGAATCCATTCTGTCATTCTGTACTCTTTCCAGTGCCTCCATGGCAAAAAGCCTGGAGGATTCAAATTTTGTATACATATATGCAAGCTTTTCCTGCACCAGTTCAAAATCACTAATGGGCCTGCCAAACTGCTTCCGTTCCGATGCATAGGAAACAGCAAGGTCCAGAGCCCGTCTGGCTATACCAATTGCATTGAATGATAAGATCGCCCGTTCAAGGTTGAGCCCGCTTAGCAGAACCTTCTTACCGCCATTTAAATCTCCCACAACTCTCTCAGGTCCAAGCCGGATATCGTTGAAGAAAATTGTTCCAGTCGGTGATCCACGCATGCCCGTTTTATTAAATTCCTGACCCCTGGAAAACCCTTCATCACCGGATTCTACAACAAATGGTGTAATATCTTTACCTGTACGTGCGTACACCAGGAATACATTTGCATATGGTGCATTTGTAATAAATGTCTTGCTTCCGTTCAGTATAAAACTTCCAGAATCCTGATCTGCGGTGGTTTTCATGGCTAGTGCATCTGAACCGGATGATGGTTCTGTCATTCCAAGGGAACCTATGCTGTCGCCAGAGCAGAGTCCGGGTACATATTTTTCCCGCAATGACTCTGAGCCGTTTCTGTAGAGATTGTCCAGACACAGATTGCTATGGGCTCCGTATGAAAGCCCCAGGGAACCGGACGCATAGCTTATTTCCTCCTCTATGATCGCCTGAGAGAGGTAGTCGGACCCAGAGCCACCATATTCCTCAGGGATTGTGACCCCGAGATATCCTTCCTTTCCCATTTTCCGGAACAGGTCGACTGGAAAGAAATTTTCCCGATCCATTTTCGCTGCCACCGGCATAATTTCTTTTCTTGCAAACTCATTTGCACTCTGCTGAATCATCAAATATTCATCTTTCAACTGCACACCTGTTAAAATTATGTTTACAATATATATAAATATGCACTGCAGAGAAAAAATGAATGATATTATCCATTTCAAAGCATATATATGCATAAAGGCAATTCTAATTTATGTTGGATTACCATAGGATTCAGGAAGCAGAAAATGAAATCAAAGGGAAGCTCCACAGAACTCCACTGTTCCATTCAGCAACCTTCAGCAGGATGTTTTTATCCGACGTTTATTTCAAGATGGAAAACTTCCAGAAAACAGGTTCCTTTAAATCCCGGGGTGCCATAATTAAATTTTCTGGGCTTACAGATGATCAGAAGAAACATGGGGTTATAACTGCAAGTGCGGGAAACCATGCCCAGGGGGTTGCATTCGCAGCAGCATATTACGGGATAGATGCAAAAATAGTGATGCCCGAAACAACACCGCCGACTAAAATAAATGCTGTTCAATCTTACGGTGGCACAGTCATACTGAAAGGGAACAGCTATGATGAGGCACATGAATACGCAACAAAGATTTCCGTTGAGGAAAAAAGAGAATTTATAGAGGCTTATAATGATGAGGATGTTATAACCGGGCAGGGGACAATAGGCCTGGAAATTATGGAAGATGTTAAACCTGATATTGTTATAGTTCCCATAGGTGGAGGCGGGCTTATATCCGGGATATCCTTTGCATTGAAATCATCAGATAAAAATATCAGGGTAATCGGTGTGGAATCCGAGAAAGCCAATTCCATGGAGCTTTCACTGAAGGAGGACAAGATAGTTCCCTACACAAGCAATGATACCATAGCGGATGGCATTGCTGTCAAGTACCCGGGGAATATAACATTCGATCTTGTAAAAAAATATGTGGATTCCGTTGTAACTGTATCCGATGAAAATATTGCATATGCACTTTTCAAATTACTTGAGAGGGAAAAGGTTCTGGTTGAGCCGTCCGGTGCTGCCGGTCTGGCGGCATTATTCGAGAATAAGATAGACATTAAGGGAAAAAAGGTTGTTATTGTACTGTCAGGAGGAAATATCAATTTTCTGTTATTATCAAACATAATATATAGAGCCATGGAAATGGAGAATAAACTTTTGAGACTGGAATTCAAAATACCTGACCGACCTGGAACCATGGAGAAGATAGTTAATGCAATTTCTTCTGTAGGTGCGAATATATACCACGCAGAGGTAGATAATCTAGATAAAGATACTCCAATAGGATATCAGTATCTTCTGTTTACCATAAATATACTTGACA
>JAKAAT010000032.1 GCA_021802205.1 Thermoplasmata archaeon | reverse complement strand
CCGGTATTGTTAATTCAGGCAGTAATACTGGAGGTGATTTTTGATCTACTGTCCATCACAGGGCTTAAGGGAGTGGCCGGAGTTTGGGTTTCAGCGAAAAGAAGACTCCTATTCACTTCTAATAGAGGAGAGGATACTGCAAGTATATTCCTTCTGGATGGAAAAAAAGCCACAGAGAAATTTCGTGTCCCTACTGGGGTCAGGCCAAACGGCATGGCATTTGATGAAGGAAGAAAAATTCTAATGGTTGCAGGTGTTGACAATGCAGAAAAGAGCAATACCCCACCATCTCTAACCTTCATCGAGACCAACAGCGGGAAAGTAATAGGAAGGATAGAGCTCCCGGGAAGAACTCGATGGGCACTTTATAATGCAGATACGGACTCATTCTTCGTGAACGTTGCTGATCCACCATCAATAGTCTCCGTTATGGCTGATGACCTTTCTAGGATTTCCAGAACGTTCAAAATCCCGGTTAGGGGACCACATGGACTTGAACAGAATAAGAAAAGCGGCACACTATATTGCGCCTGTAATGAAAGCATCTTAATCGGCCTTAACTTAGGAACCGGTACAACAGAAGTTCTAGGACTTCTGACAGGACCACCGGATGTAATCTGGCTGAACCGGAATTTGGATTGACTTTACGTAGTTGTGGGAGATCCTGGAGTAATAGATGTCTTTGATACAAATACTCTCCACTTTGTAGAGAAAATACAAACCGGTCCTGACGCGCACACCCTTACCGTAGATCATCGTCGCGGAAATGTGCACGTCTTCTTGCCTGACGTTTGCCTGGATTTAATACTGGCAGACTGAACCTAACGGCATATAAACACTGTTTTTCCAGGAATATTTAATAGGCTGACAGTATGTTGCCCATGGTATTCCATTAATACTTTAATCAAATCCCGACCGGTCCACTTAACTATTCAGATAATACATTATAGAAAGTTAATGTTCTTATAGGCAATATTCAGCTAATAAAACTCATTGAGCCATGTCCATATTGAATAATTATATATATGTTTATTTATAAAACCATAGGTTTATTGAACCACAGACAACCTATTAATTTTTCATATATGTTTCATTTTTAATTTGGTTTATACTTTCATAAATATTGTATATGATTTGACAATTCACTCATTAAATATGGAGCTATGTGTAATAATATAAAATATTATATACCAACTATAGATAACTAATAATGCAAAGATCAGAAGTCACAACAATCCAGATAAAAAAAATTGTTTTAGAGGATCTCAAGAGAATTAAAAAGTATCCTAGAGAGACATATAGTGAGACCATTCTCAATCTTATAAAAATTGCAGAAGAGACAAAAGATTTGGGGATGTTTGTACAAAAGGCTCAGGAAGAGAGGATGAAACAACTATGGGAAGAGGGGGATTACTCAGGGTGGGAACGTGCCTGAGCCTGGTGATGTAATAATAACAAGGGTTAAATTCACAGATTCTGATGATTCTAAAATTCGGCCAGCATTGATATTATTCGAAGATCTGGGCAACGTTGTCATAGCTGGGATAACAACCAACATCAAAATGAGTGGCATAAATATATTTAAAAGCGAGGGTGCTGCCCAAGATAGCGTAATTAAACTTAATTACATTTTTACCATTACAAATGAGGCTATAATCAAAACTGTATTCAGATTAACTACAGAAAAAAGGAATTTAGTTTTTAATAAACTCATAGAGAAGTTTTCTGTTATAAAATAGTTTTAATATTCTTCCCGTTATTGATAGAATGACACTTAATTACTAACTGGACAGGGTCTCAATACAAATATATCATAGTTGAAAAGAATAACATATTTTGCAGAACTCTAGAATCTGATAAAATAGTTTTTAAAAAATATGAAAATAACATTCGCTTAAAACTTTACTCAAATCTATATTTTTCACTAGATTTTATTTTTTAGGATAGATAAATATTTATTATACCTATCAATGTACATTTATACAATTCCATATTACATTATCATGCAAAGAGCCATTTCAAATTTGCAGTAACATAATTACATTATCCATTGATATTTATACATATTTTTGATATATCACCATGATAGTCGCAGATGTTACATTTTATCCCATAGGGAAAGGAGTTTCAGTTGGAAATACTATAGAGAAAGTAGTCAAACATATGGAAGAAAACAAATCAGTTAAATGCTACCCAAACAGCATGGCCACTGTAATAGAATGCGATAATCTGGATATACTGTTTGATACCGTGAAAGATGCTGAAAAGTTCCTTGAGAATCTCGGATTTCCCCGTATAGAAACAATACTAAGAATTGATAATAGAACCGATGTAGAAAACTCAGTTGAGAGAAAAATAAAACATTTCAATGAATAAATTATAATTTCTTGAATGTCCCGGAAACAACCCAGGGAGGTTCAGTTCCCAGTGGCTCCATTCCTGTTATAATACTATCATTCAAAATTTTCTCATTAACCTCTATTCCAAGCCCCGGCTTTCCAGAAAGTGTCATATACCCATTTTCCACAGAATATCCGGAAAACAGGTTTTTCTTCCATACAGGCCAGGATTCCTCAAAACTCTCCTGTATTAGAAAGTTAGTAAGAGTATAGTCAACATTTAATGTAGCCGCTGTCTGTACCGGTCCAAAAGCATTATGATATGCAACAGGCACACCAAATGAATCTGCTATTGATGCAATCTTTTTCGCCTCCAGTATTCCCTTCGAGTTTGTTATATCCGGCTGTATTACATCAACCATTCCATTGGAAATGTACCTGGCAAAATCCTCCTTGTTCAATAGCCTTTCACCCAGGGCAACAGGTATATTCACCCTTTCACGGAATTCGGGAAGAAATTGTTCCATTTCAGGATGGACAGGCTCTTCAATGAATAATGGATTATACTCTTCCAGTGCATTTCCGGCCATGACTGCATATTTAGGTGCAAATCTTCCATGGCATTCTATCAGTAAATCAATATTGTCTCCCAGTGCATTTCTCATCCCACCCACTATTGCGGCAGATTTTTTAACTGATTCAACTGTAATTTTATCATAGTTGTCTCCGAAAGGGTCAAACTTGAAGGCTGTATATCCCTTCGCAACCAGTTTTTTGGCCTTATTTATGAAATCATCAGGAGTAACACAGTCGGAATACCATCCATTAGCATACGCCCTGATTTTATCATTAAATTCTCCTCCCAGTAAATTATACACAGGTGAACCAAGGTTTTTCCCTATAAGGTCCAATGATGCAATCTCAAACGCACTCAATGCAGCTGTTTCCTCTATGGATTTAGTTACATAAAATGCATTTCTGTAATATTCACGTATATTTTTTTCCACATCAAAATAATTTTTATCCTGAAATATCCTTGCAACCTCATTTAAACTCTCCTTTACCGGAAGGGTCATCATAGTTGTTGGTGCCTCTCCGAATCCCGCTCTTCCCTCAGACGATGTTAACTTCAGTATCAATATAGTAGAACTCCATGGTGATGATTTTTCTTCAGGCGAACCAAGTTCATATATTTCAATATTTTTTATAGTTTCCATGAATTAATAAATAGTGAATATAATATTAATCTTTTCAGTATGGATGAAATATTATTTTTTATCAAATTTCTTCAGTGTGTAACGTCTGTGGCTTCCAAATGGGGAGAACTGTTTTCCATTTCCAAAATAAAACTTTGAGAAAAATTCCACATAAAGAAGCCTTGCTCCCTGTATTCCCGGCTCAAATACAGCAATTACAAGGTTGAACAACTGGCCCACAACAAGTATAACAACTCCCATTATAATAAAATAGAAAGGATCTGAAAGAGTTGTCCTGAACACTGTATTTATTACCAGGGCAAGGACGACCGATGCTAGCAGTATTCCAACAATCCTTGTATATGAAAGCACATGTGATATAATTGATGGAATTTCCATCAAGCTTAGGGTGCCTTCAAACGCAATAACCATGACGAATCCAACAATAAGCATAACATATCCTATTAGTGATGAAAATTCTGTAGGGCTAAGGCTTATTCCATGTATCAGGTTTAGCCCAAGAATGGCAAAAGACCATGCCATAAGTATCCACCCTATCTTTGCTATGGCGGCTTTCTTGTGGTTAATATAAAAGTTATTGATAATACCGAGCACAAATCCGAATGTCACGAAAGCAAGTCCTATATAGCCTGAAATTACTAACAACAATCCTATATGTGTAACAGGCACGGGAGCCGGGCTAATCTGGAATGGAACAGGATATATTGTAAAACCGAAGAATTCGTTGAATATTATTCCGAATATAATTGCTATAATAGAAGAGGGTATCAACGCTTTTGCCAGTGTTTTCAGGGAATTTTTACCCATTATCATTAACACGAAACCAGATATTTTTTTGGGAATATGGCTTTTTGCAGGCGGATGATCTATCCTATGGATTATGAATAATGATACAAGAAGTATTACAAGACCATAACCAGCATCCCCGACCATTAAGCCAAAGAATACTGGAAAAACCAGTGCAAAAATCAGCGTGGGATCAAATTCATACTCTTCAGGAAGAGAATAAAACCTGATGAAGAACTCAAATATTCTGAAATGTTTTGGATTTGAAAGTTTGGTGGGCGGGTCTTCTTTGGTCTCTATAACTCTTATTATAATTGTATTATTTGAATCCTTATTGAGAATATTGGTAACATTATCATATTCAGATGCAGGAATCCACCCCTCCATTGCAAAGGCATTTTCAGATGATGCTATATTGCTGAGTATTTCTTCCTCCTTTACATATATTTCAAGCTGTTCAGTTATCTGTGCTATGGTTTCATAATATTTATCAGAGAGAGCATTAAGTGATGAATTTATTCCACTGATGGATGCCTCCGCTTCCGATATAGCTTTTTTAGTTGCCTTAATATTCTCTGTAACAGTACCACTCAGTTCCGGAACCTTCATAATTCCACATGTTTTAGATGAAAGCATGGAAAGAAATTCAGCTTCATTTTTTCTATTGATGGTAATTATTGAATATCCATTCCCCAGTGCTGTGACTACCGAATAATCCGTTTTGAGGTTATTATTTTCTGTTTTAGTTTCTATAATGAAACTTTCAACATACCCATTATTTAATATGGACAAATCTTCTTTAAACCCCGAAATAATTTCAAGTGGTTTTAAAATAATTTGGTTTTCCTTTATTATAGAATAATACTTATCCTCATCATCCTTAAGTTTAGACAACTCGCTTGCTATTGGTACTTTTGACACACTATCGAGAAGTTCTTCCCTAGAGTTGAAATATTTCTTTTCTTTTACAGCCCTTTCTGGAAGGATGGATAAAAACCCCTTGAATCTGGATAGATTATCGGCAAGCAACTTGTATGTGCTATTTGAGGTGGGAACATTGAATACTTTTGCTACCTCCTGATCAGTATTTTCAATCTGAATCACATTGAGATCGTGCATATCATCTATTATGGTGCTTTTGTACACATTGAGGCCGATAACCCTGATCTTAACCATCTTTACAGGCTTTAGCATTTAATCACTTTTTGTTGATGTATTTCAGTATAATGTCATATACCTTTTCTTCCATTGCACGTTCCTTTAGATCAAGCTTCATGACCTGTGCCCTGGCCCTCTGAGTATCCAGTGCATCTACCATTTTCTTATCTTCTGATTCTTTTATTTCTTCAAGATTTTTATTGTAATCATTTATAATCTGGTTTTCAACATTCTTCGATGTTTCATTGCATTGTTTTATTTTATCGGCAAGCTGTTTTTCCATTTCATCCTTCATATCCTGAATGGACTTCTTCTTAGCATCTTCCTTATCCCTGATTACCTTTAACTCATCTATTTCAGTCATTTATATATCACCATAATTATTATGGCAATAAATACTATTGCCATTGTTATGTTTAGCATCAGTACAATTTTTCTGATTTTTTTAAATTTTTCCACATTATTCATATTATTTATCCTGCCCCGCAACCACATGATTTTTGACAAATTTAAGTGTTGAAAACGAATCCCTCTCCATTTCATCAAGGTGTTCCCTTATGATTTTCAGGTTTGATTTGAACCGCGGTATCATGATATTTTCAATAGCATTGGACCTTCTATTTGTTTTATCTATCTCATTAAGTAGTTTTCGCATGGAAGATTCCTTCTGTGCAACTACTAAAAGTTCATTGAATATCCTGTCAAAAATTATCATGGCATCGTATATTGATGCAGGTACAGATGTTGCCATATACTGACTGTCCATAATTTTTTTCCCTATTTCTGCCGACATTTCAGGAATTTTTACACCCATAATATTTTTCCCGCCTATTTTTATTTCAGGTGAAGAGAACATATATGATATCCTCTCTATTTCCAGCGTGCCGTCAATAATTTCTGCCATTCTAATGGCATTCAATCCATTTTCTATATCATTCTTTATATTTTCCTTTAGACCTTTTATTTCATTGCTTATCTTGAAAAATTCCATGACAAGGGATTGACGTTTCATTTTAAGGAGTTCAAGTCCTCGGGAAGCTACTTTCACCCTCTTTTTCGTATTTATCAATTCAATTCTGGTCAACCTGATATTGTTTGCCATTAGTTCTCCCACTTTCCATATTTTTGAATATGTGCGGATTTCACCTTTTTCATTTCCTCCTTGGGCAGTATTGAAAGCATATCCCATCCCAGATTCAGCGTTTCAATAATTGACCTGTCGGTATTTCCCTGGTTTACATATTTACCCTCAAAATCCTCTGCAAACTGGAGATATTTCTTGTCAGAATCGCTCAATGCCTCCTCTCCTACAATTTCACTGAGCGCCCTAGCATCCTTACCCTTTGCATATGACGCATAGAGCTGATCGGCAAGACCCCTGTGATCTTCCCTGGTATGGTCAGCACCGATTCCCTGATTCATTAACCTGGATAATGATGAAAGCACATCAACTTCAGGGTATATGTTTTTCCTGTTGAGGTCCCTTGAAAGTGTGATTTGTCCCTCTGTTATATAACCAGTTAGATCTGGCACCGGATTTGTGATATCATCGCCTGGCATTGTAAGTATGGGTATCTGTGTTATGGATCCCTTTCTACCCTTTATTTTTCCTGCCCTTTCATATATGGTGCTTAGATCAGTATACATATATCCGGGGTATCCCCTTCTTCCAGGTATCTCTTCCCTTGATGATGATATTTCCCTGAGAGCCTCACAGTAATTGGTCATATCTGTAAGTATAACCAGCATGTTCATGTCCTTTTCATATGCCATGTATTCTGCAGTTGTCAGTGCAACTCTAGGAAGTATGATCCTGTCCATAGAAGGATCAGAGGCCAGATTCAGAAATATAACCGATTCAGAGAGGGCTCCTGAACTTTCGAACTGTTTCATGAAGTAATTTGCCTCCTCACTAGTTATTCCGATAGCACCGAACACAACACCGAATTTTTCATTTCCATTCAGTGTCTTTGCCTGCCTCGCAATCTGTGTTGCCAGTCTGTTATGTGATAAACCTGCACCTGAAAATATTGGAAGTTTCTGGCCCATGACCAGTGTATTCATTCCATCGATTGTTGAAATTCCCGTTTCAATAAATTCGCTGGGTTCTTCCCTGGAATATGGATTTATTGCAGCACCTGTTATATCCACCTTATCCCTTGAATAAATTTTTGGTCCCTTATCTATTGGTTCGCCGAATCCATTGAATATTCTTCCAAGCATGTCATCTGATACGGGAAGTTTGAACGTATCTCCAGTAAATGACACACCTGTGCTGTTCGGGCTCATACTCGTGGTAGATCCAAAAACCTGGACAACCGCAACCCCGTTCCTTGTTTCCAGGACCTGACCCTTTACCCTTTCACCGTTATCCAGTATGACATTGACAATCTCGTTATATGACGCATTTTTAACATTGTCCACAAATAGAAGCGGACCATTAATCTGTGAAATGGATTTATATATAATATCAGACACTCTCAACACTCTCCATTATATTGTTATATTCATTATTTATTTCCTTTATAACATCGTTGTAAAACTTATTAAAATCTTCTTCCTTGATCTCTTTCATCCTTGATATTTTCATTCTAACCGGCAATGTTGCTGTCTGTGTCACTTTTAATCCAGCATCTATGGACTTTTCCTGCATTTCATTGAGTGTTTTAATAATCATTAGCATTTCATACTGCTTATTTATTGAACAGTAAGTATCTATGTCATCAAAGGCATTCTGCTGGAGGAAATCTTCCCTTATGATCTTGGCAATATCAAGAACATTTTTCTGTTTTTCCGGAAGTGAATCATATCCAACAAGCTGCACTATTTCCTGTAATTCCGATTCCTTCTGAAGTATGCCCATCATAAGTGCATGCATCTGTGGCCATTCTGGATTTATATTGGATTTAAACCAGCCTGAAAGCGAATCAAGATAGAGTGAGTAACTGTTCAGCCAGTTGATTGATGGAAAATGCCTTCTTGATGCCAGGGAAGCATCCAGTGCCCAGAAGACACGTGTAACCCTCAAGGTATTCTGTACCACAGGGTCTGATAAATCCCCACCAGGCGGTGAAACAGCTCCTATGAGCGTGATTGAACCTGTTCTCTTATCCTGCGGTATTATCTGTGCATTTCCTGACCTCTCATAAAATTCAGATATCCTTCTGCCAAGATATGCCGGATAACCCTCCTCTCCCGGCATTTCTTCAAGCCGTCCAGAAATTTCCCTTAAAGCCTCTGCCCATCTGCTTGTTGAATCAGCCATTAGGGCCACATCGTAACCCATATCACGGTAGTACTCGGCTATGGTAACTCCTGTATAAATACTGGCTTCCCTTGCTGCCACGGGCATATTCGATGTATTTGCTATTAAAATTGTTTTTTCCATTAAAGGTTTACCGCTTTTCGGATCCTGCAATTCAGGGAAGGTTGTAAGAATTTCGGTCATTTCATTGCCTCTCTCACCACATCCGACGTAAACAGTTATATCTGCATCGGACCATTTTGAGAGTTGATGCTGAATTACGGTGTTATGCAACAGTATAGCACCATCTCCTCCTATAAAATTACTTCCAAAATCTGGAGTGGTTACATCATAAACATCAAAAGGACCGGTTATTTCTTCTACTGAATCAATTCTGTCAAAGTAAATAAATTCAAGAGAGTCCGATAGATACTTTAACATATTAACATCTTCATTAATCTCTTCCTTATTATTTATAAGAATTGTCTGGGCAAATTTATTGAATGAATAAACACTTATATTTTCATTACGGCCTGTATAATTGGTTATTTCTACCATATTTGATTTTAATTTATTGTAGCTAGAATTTGCTCTGTATAAACTATCCATTTTTTGTGCGCCTAATGGAACCAGATCAATGGCTGTATATGTATTCTTTTTAGAATCTATATATTTTTCAATGTTTTCTATTTTATGGTATTTTTCTTTGTCCTGAGCTATATTTAAATAGAATTTTTTAAGTTCATTTAAACCTCTTATAAATATTCTATATCTACAATTTTTGCTCAGACTTTCATTCTTTTTCACAGAGTGCAATATACCGAATCTTGTTAATAGATATGATAGTGATACCGACAACTTTTTGCTTGCAGTGGATAGTTCTATTTGCCCTTTATAATAACTGCCATCACCAAGATAATATCCTTTTAAAAATGCCGATATAACCTTATCATTTGATTTCATTATTATTTCTGGTACTTCCTTATCACAAGCCGATTTTCCTGGTATTAATTTTCTTATAAACTCAGATAATACAATACTATTTACGATTAAATTATCTTTTTTGTTTTCCTGTTTTTCAATTTTTCCATTTAAGTTAAAAACCTTTTTCAGCAAATATTGGGCTCTTTCAATTATCTTCTCGTCAGAATTTGTAATTACAAAGGTGCTTTTGCCTCTTATATACCCCTCTGCAATATAAAATCCCAGCAGTTCTGATAAATCCTCGGAAACATAATCCGGTACTGTTACAATATTGCCTTTTCTATTGCCCCTTAAGCATTTAATGTCCGGGCGCTTTAAGTTAAGTTCGTCGTATATGGTTTTTATCCAGTTTAACTTCGGTGCCGGATTATTTTCAGTTCTGGTGATCTGATTTAAAATTACATCATTAATTACATTTTTTAGAAGTTTTCTATTTTCCTTTGTTATCTCTTTAAGTTTATTTTTAATTTCATTGTCGGCTGCACTGGATTCATCAAATAAAGAGTAAACATCTATATGTTTATATTTTTCCTCTGTCTTGAATTTTCTTATTGAAACTATGTAATCTCCAGGTTTTAAATATTCTGCCTCTGTTTCCACTATACTTCCTTCCTCATTAAGTCTAAATAATTTATGAATCGGAGTTACCTTAACCTGCTTACCAGTCCTTGTTTTTATCTTTAATAAAGAATCGCTTTTCCCTTTGTATATATAATCGGATTTGCTTTCAGAAACTTTCCCATCATAAAACGAGTATATTTTCAGTGGCGATTTAAGTTTTATAAGGGTCTCGTTTTCATCCTGATATTCGATTTCGCCTTTAGATGCCGCATTTTCATAGACTTTTTCAATTGTCTGTATGCTACCATCAGCTAAAAGCAATGGCGTATCTCCAGAAACACATTTACCAGATCCGAATGGGCCTGGTACTGCCACTGTACCACCCTTTGCAACAGGGAAAAATGAGTCTATTACCCTCTGACCTGTGATAAGCGGTATTTCAGGTGCGAATTTTAGGAAAACCTTTCTGGCCTGCCTTACAGGCCATATCTGCTTTAATTTTACCTCAACTACCTTATTTTCAGCTTGAATTGTACATACAGTATCTGATACCCTGAATTTGCCTGCCTTGATAGTTTTTACTACTCCGGAAACTTTGTACGGAACCATAATTTTATGGGTAATTATGTCCGTTTCCTTTACCGTGCCCAGTATGTATCCCTCTTCGACCTCATCACCCTCTTTCAACACAGGTTGAAACTCCCATTCCTTTTTCTCATCCAGTGGCGGTGCACTTGCACCTCTGACTATGAAGTCACCGGTCTCGGACTGTATAACATCTAGGGGCCTCTGTATTCCATCATAGATAGATTTTAGAAGCCCAGGGCCGAGTTCAACGGATAATGGCTTACCTGTAGATATTACAGGTTCTCCTGGCTTAAGCCCGCTGGTATCCTCATATACCTGAATGGTAAATCTGTTTCCAACGATCTTTATTACCTCTCCTACAAGACCCAGTTTACCTACACGTACCACATCAAACATTTTCCCATCAAGATCAGTTGCTATTACCACAGGACCGGATATACTGTATATTTTACCACTATTTTTCATTTAATCACCAATATCAATTCCTAATATTCTTTTTGCCAGATCATATACTGATTCCTCTTCTTTAATCCCCGGAAGCGGAATAAATATTACAAGTGGATCCATTGAACCGGCATACTCATTTATTTCATCAACCTTTAAATTCTTCTGGAAGGATTGTGATGCTAATATAACATTATATTTTTTAGATTTATATAATTCTCTCAGGAGTTTTGCACCATCTGCAGAATCAGCCATGAAAGTATCATTTACTCCCACAAGTTTAAACCCCGTAATGAGTTCTTTTTCTCCGATAATACAAAGACTAGACATTTATATCAGCATCCTCTCTATTATATTACTATCAAGATTATATGACTTACCTATTATAATAGCTCTTAGATTGTCTCTTTCTCTTTCGGCGGACAGTATATAAGCAAATATATACTGGGAGGCAGTATCGCTTAGCATAACAGGAACGTACTGGTGAAACAGAGCGCTTCTCATTGCCGCCTCAAATAAACTTAAATTCCTGTTTTCCCTGTAATAATCTATTGATTCGCTTATATTAAAGTGCTTGAATACAGAAAGCAGTTCAACAACATCACCTGATCTGAAAATATCGGCAAGTGCCTGCTTTGAATAATTACCATTTTCTATAATGTTTTTTTCAATCTTTTCATAAGCTACTTTCAATTCAAGCGCCTTGGCAAGTGTCATTATATTTTTCAAATCAATTACGCTCTTAATATATTTGATTATTTGCCCCTCATCTCCATTGTAAAATAATGCTCTTTCTACCAGATCATTGTAATATTTATAGTCCATTGAAGAAAGCAGCATTGAAGTGTCCCCGGTCTTTTTGTAATCCTCCAGATCTTTTAAAAGATAGTTATAACCAAAATTCAATAGGTAATTAACTACCGAGTCCACATCATTTTTTTCCAGCAACACCCTGAAATCATCACTGCTGAGATTGCCTGCAAATATTCCCAGAGGCACATCCCTGAAACTCATTATGAAGCCGTCACCGGATTTTATATCATGATGTATTACCTTCGAAGTTATAATCGCCTTTATGGTTTCTATGTCCCATTTAGATACATAGGTTTTCATAAACGATTTCATCGGTGGAGGGATGGCGAACAGTGCAAGTTTAGAATTTTTTATCACATGCCTGTTTATTGCAGTTAAAATGATCTGTACATCATCGTCACTTAATGGTGTAGCCTTGTCAATATCTTCTCTGTACGACGTTTCATATAACTTCAACCGTATGTCCTTTATATCGAGTTCCAGAAGAGACTTTATAAAAGTATCATTGAGATAGTCATTGAAATGTATTTTTAATCTTCCATAGCTCCCAGAATATGTAGTGTTTATAAGAATCACCACTATTTAATATTCTCATAAAGGTACGTCTCTATGTCATATGAAACGGAATCAAATATGCTGCTCAGTCTCATATCTGCTTCTTTTTTTCCATCCTCGCTTCTGGATATAATTCCGGACCTAATGGTTTTATCAACTTGGAATTTTACAGAATTTGAAAATTTAAGATTCTCCAACTTCTCCTTATCACTTTCTGAACAGTACACGGTGAATTTTTTTCCCAGTTCTTTTTCAGATTCGCTTAACATTAATTTCAGAAGTTCCGGATAATTAGATGATTTATTCAGTGATGTAACATATGATTTTAAACGTTGCATTGTATTGTTTAGAATCTCTTTTTTCCGATCATCAATAATTTTTTTTGATTGCAGTTTTATTGAATCTTCAGATTGTCTCATAATATTTTTTATATCGTTTTCAGATTTTACCTTATAATCCTGTTTTATTCTGGACAGTTTGTCGTTGCAGGCTTTGGTAATATCCTGTATTTTTTCTGCATAACCATCTCTGATCTGTTTCAACTCTGATTCCGTAGTACTTTGAATTTCATTTAAAATATTTTCAAGAGACATAAAAACCAATTTTCATATTACATGAAGCAGTAATATAATTCCCAGAACAAAACCTATAATCCATAGCGTTTCCGGTATAACAAAGAAGAACAGTACCTGTCCAAATTTTTCAGGTTTTTCAGCTATTATACCCATACCAGCTGCCCCAATACCCTGCTGAGCCATACCCGTCCCTATCAGTCCACCGGCGATGGCAATAGAAGCGGCTAAAGCCAAAATAGCATCTGCGTCAGTTATCATAAATATCCTTATCTCCAGATTGAAATAACTTATATAAAATTATTTATTGCTAAAATATTTATAAAAAGTTAATGTTGTTACAGAAATGATAAAATTAGAAAAATTTAATCACGCTTCCTTGCAAAATAAAGAGCCAGAAGAGATGGAATTAACACCCACGCAAGCCCTATCAGAACAACAGAATAAATGTTTATTCCGACACTGGAAGCACTTACCGTACTATATACTCCGAGGTGATAATCGGAGATAATGTCCGGGAAGTAAGAGGGTGAAATAGAATCTATAATAAGAAGGTCTTTTAAAAATGATGTCTTTGAGGTTAAACGAAGTAAAAACAATATTGCTCCAGATACTATTGTCCACATAAAGCCAAGAATGAATAATAGAGCAATACCCGTTCCGAGGATTTCTCCCTGAGTTTTTTCAAACTGCGTTATTAAATACATTATACCTGCAAAAGCAATTGCTTCCACCAGATATCCCAGAAACATTGCTGTAAAAGTTCCAGCCGATATATATATACCTGTATAATGTTCCAGTATTATGTCCGCCAGTCCAAACGATATCAGAAGCCCTATTAGGAAACTTACGGAATTTCCCGTGAATCTGGAGATCATTACTTTTCCCTTTGTAATCGGTCTGGCTATTATAGATTCCAGTACCCCAGAGGCTTTGTCCTTACCATAATAAAAATAAGCCGAGAATATACCAAGAATAGGGATTAATAGTATACCGAAGTATAAAGCTAGCCCATCCTGTAATGCCACTCCTGGTTTAACATACGTATACATGTATGATATATTTGGAATTACCATTGCACCGGTTTTATTGGTAATATAAATATTTACATATTTATCCAGATCTTCTGTAGTTAAGTGTGTAGTGTAGATAAACGCACCTGAATTCGGTCCATCCTTTGCATAATTTGGCATCACTTTATGCATGGTTACCCCGTATACTGGTGATGATGTTATGTTATCAGAGATATATAGGGGTTGATTATTTATTGAGGAATTTATGTAAGGGACGTAAACCATTGTATTTACCTGCGATGGGTTTGATTTATCTTTTAACAGTACCGCATATACCGGCACGGTGGAATCATTGAAACATACATTGTAACTTGGGTATGCTGGAAAATATGTTGTCTGAAATTGGTTCATAGTATCATGTTCATAAACTATTTGACTCTGTGATGAAAGTTGTTCTGGAACACCGTTTTTGTAGTATGGATAATATTTATATATGAAACCAGTCAAATTTTTATCATTAAAGGTGAAATTGGCATAGCCATTTTCAGACATCGACGTGTTACTAGTAATCACATCTCTACCAGAATCATGAAACACAATATTGAGTATTGATGATGTAACGCTTAAACCACTCACAGGCTGACCATACCCGTTTATAATATAATCGCTTACATGTATGACTCCATTTGTATCATTTATGTATGGCAGAACAATGTCAGTATGTGCCGGATCTGCGGTATCAGAAGAAATTCCAGCTCCGTAGGCAGTAGCCGCGGTAACAAGCACCAGAAGTATAACCACTATAATTGTAAATTTTCCACTTAACGTTCTTTTAATATCATAAAGAAATCCATTCATTTTATTTCACCATATTAAGAAAGTAATCTTCAAGAGTTTCATTATCCATACTTATATAGTCAACTTTATAATTGGCCCTGACAAGTTCTTCATTCAATTCTGACGGGTCTGCCCCGGCCTTGTTTTTTATTATATAATAATACCCATCAGAACCCGCTTCTCCAAAGCTTGACAAGATATCTATTATTTTGCCGTTGGGATTTTTAACATGAACTTTAATTCCCGTTGCCCCGAGGCTCCTCAGCTCTTCCCTGGTAATTATCTTTATTATGGCACCGTTTTTCATTATTGCTATTCTGTCAGCCACATTCTGCAATTCTGATAATATATGGGAGGACAGTAAAATTGATTTCCCCTGTTTCCTGAGTTCTATAATTAAATCACGGACTTCTCTAACTCCCTGTGGATCAAGCCCGTTAAGAGTTTCATCAAAAAGGAAATTATCCGGGTTTCCCACCATGGCTGCAATGAGAGAGAACCTCTTTTTCATACCCTGTGAATAATACCTTAATTTTCTATTTTTATAAGGATATATATCAAATTTCTTCATTAATTCAACTATATCCTTTTCAGCATCGTCAGGTTTTATGCCATATAAGCCAGCATAGTATTTCAGAAGAGGTATGGGTTTAGCATCAGGCTCAAAGTTCGGGAGTTCCGGTACCCATCCTATATGTTTTGAAGCGTTTGCCTTATCCTTTACTATATCCAAATTGTCAACCATAATACTTCCAGACGTTGGAAATATGATACCGGCGGTTGCCCTTATAGTTGTACTCTTACCAGCCCCATTCAATCCTGCCAGTCCAAGAATTTCACCATTGTTAATTTCCATATTGAGATTGTTAACAGCCTTGAAATTTTTGAACGATTTAGTTAGGTTGGTAATTGTGATCATAAACGGTTATGAAAATTATTATATATTAAACTTACCACCTTCTAAGAATATTAATTTTTTGGTATAGTCTCTGCCCTGCTGCTATTTATCCTGCTTTTTCCTGAATCATCATCTATAACTATCGTAACCTTTTCTTCGGCGCCGCTGATAATACCCTCAATTCTCTGTCTTAAATAATTTACATCTTCTCCATCTCCCATGATGGTGAGTTTCTCCTTTATGCTTGTTAAAATTCCCTCGACTGTAGTAATATATCCCTTGGAGGCTATTCCCGGGGATATTTCGGCATCCAGTTCTGGTATCTGTACACTTGCATCAGGGGATCTGTATACTATTGTTTTCAAATCGTTCTTATTTTTTATTCTGAATTTAATTATTTTCGGTGATTCCCTATCATGCCGTTCCACCGTAACATTCCTGTAGCTGCATTTCTTGCAGATGTACGTATGTATAGTTATTTTACCTTCATATGGTATATCATTATCAGCCTCAAGATAAAACAAGAACTCATTGCAATTCGGGCATCTCGACTCTGTTTTTATTTCTTCCATTTAATCACCCTGATCAAGCCATGAATATAATGGGTCAAATACTATATATTTTGTGTTTTTTAAATCTGAAATATTTGCAGTCCCGGTGAGAAACATTGAAATTTTTATATCTTTTATTATATTGTTTATCTCCATTTTTAGTTCCTCATAGGATGTATCTGCGGCCTTCAGAAAGTTTCTTGCCATTGCTCCCATATCGGCACCCATTATTACTGATTTTACAATATCCTCCCCATTTCTTATTCCGCCGCTTCCTATTATCGGTATACCAACTGAACAGAATTTAATAGAAGCCGGAGAAGGTATTCCCCAGTTCCAGAATGTTTTTCCTGTATGCATCTTCTCCCTGTTCTGAATCTTTTCTGCCCTGTAATATTCAATAGCTGCAAAGGAAGTCCCACCAAGGCCGCCCACATCTATTCCCTTCACACCTGCATCCCTAAGTTCAAGGGCATCATCCCTGGAAAAGCCACTTCCTGTTTCCTTGGCAATTATCGGGTACGATTCTGCAATTTCCTTTAATCTGGAGAGCACTCCCTTTGCATTTCTATCACCCTCAGGCTGAACCATTTCCTGAAGAAAATTGAAGTGGACTATGAGGTATTTTGCATCTATTAAATTGAATATATAATCTATATCCTTATCTGATATGGGTGGTTTACCCTGACCTATGAGCTGCGGTGCTCCTATATTTGCAAACTTTGCCGGCACCTTAAAATCATTTATTACTGAAAATGTGCTGGCAATATCC